>JAKZWH010000313.1:0-10051 GCA_047515615.1 Acidimicrobiales bacterium
AGGACCCGGGCCAGCTCCGCGAAGGCCGCCTCGTCGTCATCGATGTGCTCGAGCACCTCCGATGCGATCACCCTGTCGAAGGAGTCGTCGTCGAAGGGAAGTCCCAGCGCGTTGCCCTGAACCGGCGCGGCCATCACCGACTCGTCTACCTCGCCCTCGGCCACGAGCAGCCGGGCCAGGTCTCGGATCTGCTCGACCTCTGGGCGGGCCAGGTCGCAGGCCACGACCTCAGCGCCCCGCTTGAGCGCCTCGTAGGAGTGCCGGCCGAAGCCGCAGCCCAAATCCAGCACGCGCTCACCGGCGCGCACATCGAGTCGGGCGTAGTTGACGGTGAGCATCAGCGGGCCGCCGCTCTAGCCCCGGCCGGGCCGTGCGCCGCGGCGGATCTCGCCGCATCCTCCAGCACGGCGCGGTACTGCTCGACGGTCCGCTGCGCGGTGCGGCGCCAGGACCACCGGTTGATGACCCGCCGGCGCCCGGCCTCGCCCACCCGGGCCCGGGCCTCGGGATCGTCCAGCGCCTCCCGCAGCACCGAGGCCAGCGCCTCGGCGTCGCCGGGCTCGGTCAAGAAACAGGTCTCGCCGTGGGTGCCGGCCACCTCGGGCAGCGCCCCGCCGGTGGTGGCCACCAGCGGCACCCCGCACGACATGGCCTCTATGGCCGGCAGCGAGAAGCCCTCGTACAGCGACGGCACCACCGCCAGCTCCGCCTCCGCGTAGAGCTCCACGATGCGGTCGTCGGAGACTCCCGAGACGAACGTGATCGCGTCGGCGAGGCCCAGCTCCGAGATGGCCCGGCTGGCCGCGGAGTCGGACTTGGCCGTGCCGATGATGGTCAGCTCAACATGGCGCTCGGTGCGCAGCTTGGCCGCCGCCTCCAGCAGGAAGCTGAGCCCCTTCATGGTCACGTCGGCGCTGGCCGTGGTGATCAGCCGGCCCGGCACCCGGGCCACTTCCGGCCTGGGCGAGAACAGCTCGGGGTCCACGCCCACAGGCACCACATGGATCCGCTCCGGCGGCACGCCGTGGTCGCTGGCGATGTCGCGCTTGGACGACTCCGACACGGTCAGCACCCTGGGCAGCCGCTTGGCCACCTGGGTCTGCATCTTGGTGAACGCATACCAGCGGCGCTTGCCCAACTGCTCTGCGAGGGTGCGGGCGTGGGCCAGCTCGAGGCGGCGGTCCACGGTGATCGGATGGTGGATGGTCTCCAGCAGCGGCCAGCCCTGGCGCAGCATGGCCAGGATCCCCCACCCCAGGGTCTGGTTGTCGTGGACCACGTCGAACTCGCCCCGGCGCCGGCGCAGATGCCGCCACGCCCGCAGGCTGAACGCCATCGGCTCGCTGAAGTTGCCCGTCACGAAGGACATGTGCTCGGCCAGGTCGATCCAGTCCCTCAGCTCCCAGGCCCTGGGCTTGCGCATGGGATGCGGCGGAGACCAGATGTCGAGTCCGCCGAGTTGCACCAGCGAGACGCGCGCGTCGAGCTCGGGGTAGGGGGGTCCGCCGAGCACGGTGACTCGGTGGCCGAGGTCGGTGAGGGCGGCCGACAGGCGGCTCACGTACACGCCCTGCCCGCCAACATGGGGCTTTCCCCGGTAGGCCAGCATGGCCACGCGCAGCGATGCGTGCTGGTCCGCGGGGGCGGGCATGGCGCTAGAGCTTTCTCCCGGGCCTGGATCTGTTCAACACACGGCCGAGGCCGAGCGCCAGCGAGAGCGTCAGGACTGCTGCCAGAGCCACAGGCCACACCCCCAGCCGAACCGCGAGCGTATCGCCGCGGCGCAGCTCCACGGTCGTCTGGATGACCCTGCTCTCGGAGATCCCGGTCCGCTCGATCACGTTGCCGTCGGGGTCGATCACCGCGGAGAAGCCGGTGGGCGCGGCCTGGACCACCCAGCGGTCCGTCTCGATGGCCCTCAGGCGGCTGGAGGCGATCTGCTGGGACTGCACCACCGTCAGCCAGTAGCTGGACCCGTTGGTGGGGTTGAGCACGATCTGGCCGTCGCCGTCACCCACCCCGCTGCGGGCCCGGTGATCGAAGAAGATCTCCCAGGAGATGGAAACAGCCAGCGGGCCCAGCGGCGTCTCGACCGCGGCGGGCTCGTCGGACGGCCCGGCCCGCAGGTCCCGGGGCGGCAGCTCGTCGCTGAAGCGCTCCGCCCTGGAGCGCAGCGGCACGTACTCGCCGAAGGGCACGCGCTGGACCTTGTCGTAGCGGTCGCCCTCGGTGCCGTCGGGGTGGAAGGCGAGGGCGTAGTTGAGGTTGGACCGGCCGTCATCGCTGCGCTCGAAGAAGCCGGCGATGAGCACCGTGTCCAGCTCGCGGGCCAGATCCGACAGCTCGTCTCGGGCCTCGCGGTCGGTGAGCAGCAGCTGGTCGCAGCGCGCCGGGGTGATGGCCGAGTCAGGGCTGGGGTGCACGACGTCCTCGGGCCACACCACCAGGTCCACCGGGTCGGACACCTGCTCGGTGGTGGTGTTCAGGTGGCGCTCGAACACGGCCCGCTGCTCGCAGACATCGGCCCTGGTGTTCTGGGGCCCGCCGCCCTGCACCGCTGCGACGGTGATGAGGGCGTCATCGCCGGCGGTGATCGGCTCAGAGCCGGGAGCCACTGCCCCGGCGAGCCCCGCCGCCACCAGCACGGCCGCGCCGACGGCCGCTGGTCGCAGGCTCCGGGACAGGACCGCGGCCAGCGTCACCCCTCCCACCGCGACCAGCGCGGTCAGCAGGAGCGGCCCGCCGATCCGGGCCGCCGACCCCAGCGGGCTCGACACCTGGGCCATGGCCATCGTGGCCAGCGGCACGCCGCCGAAGGGCCAGCTCCAGCGCAGCAGCTCGGCCAGCACGAGCGCCGCCGGGAACGCGGTCCGGCGCCGGTGATCGGGCGGCACCAGCGCGCCGGCCGCGGCGTGCATGGCCGCGAAGCTGATCACCGCCAGGGGCCAGCCGACGAGGGTCAAGTCCACCATCCAGACCGTGGCCGGCCCCAGCCAGCTGGCGCTGACCAGCGCGGACAGCCCGGCCCGGCGCCAGAGGCCGGCATCGGCCAGCAGCTCGACCCACAGCGCCATGCCGATGAAGCCCAGCGGCCAGAACCCCCACGGCGGCAGCGAGGCGGCCAGCAGCACCCCGGCCAGCACGCCGCGGGCCCAGGGCCGGCCCCACCTCAGCGGCGACGCGCCCTCGCGGCCCGGGGCCCGGCCGTGCTTCGCCTGCGCCGCCACCGTGCTCAACCCCTCGCCAGTCCCCGCAGTCGCTTAGAACCCACTCAGCAGTCACTCATGATTCGTTGCCTCCGGCCCCGAGCTCGTTGAGTTCGTTGCTGAGTTCGCTGAGCTCGTTGTTGAGTTCGTTGCTGAGTTCGTTGAGCTTGTTGGTGAGCTGGTTGATTTCGTTGCTGAGTTTGCCCACCAGGTTCCCGCGCTCATCGCCGAGCCCGAGGGGCAGCAGCCTGTGGACGCCGCGTACCGGGCCCACGCCGCGGATCTGCACGGTCACGTCGCCGATGCATCTCACCCAGTCGGGCACGTCGAGTTCGTCGGTGACGGTGTACATCTCGCCGGGAGGAGCGGCCGCGCACAGCTTGGCGGCCAGGTTCACCGCCTCGCCGACGTAGTCGTCCCCCTCGAACAGCAGCGCCTCGCCGGTGGCCGCGCCGACCCGGACCTGTATGCCGCGGCTGGCGAAGTGGTGGATCAGGTGGGCGCCCAGCGACAGCGCGGCGGCCGCGTTGGTGGACACCAGCATCGCCCCGTCGCCCAGCCATTTGGCTACCCGCACTCCCCGCTTGGCGGCCACGCTGCGGGTGATCCTGCGGAAGTCTCCCAGCATCGCCACCGCCTCGTGGGGCCCGTGGGCCCGGGTGTACGCGGTGAAGCCGCTGAGGTCGGCGAAGCAGAACGTGCGCCTCACGCTGAGATGGCTGTCGCCCTCGGGCAGCTCGTCGGGATGGACGGTGACCAGCGGTTGGCTGGCTTGGGCCCACTCGCGGGCCGGCCCGGTGTCGGGGGCGACGAGCGGCGCCATCACCGGCTCGGACGGGGCGGCCGGCTCGGCTTCGGCGGGGGCGGGGTTCGGATCCACGAACGGTTCGTCTAGCACAGCACGGCCCTCGCCACGGTCGTAGCCGCGGCCTGCGCGCCGCGGATGCAGGCCGGCAGGCCCAGGCCCCGGAAGGCGGCGCCGGCCGCGACGAGCCCGGGCGTCTCGCTGGCCAGGCAGGCGTCAACGGCGGCGACGCGCTGCAGATGGCCGGGCCGGTACTGCGGCAAGGACCGGGGCCAACCGGCGACCCGGGCCTCGAAGCGGCCCCGCGCCGCGCCGTCGCGGCAGACGACCCCGGTCTCAGCAAGCTCGCCCGCGAGAGCCGACACCAACTCGGCGGAGCCGAGGTCCAGCCACCGCCGGTCGTCGGTGCGCCCGGCCGAGACCCGCAGCACGGCCAGGCCGGCGCGGGCGTAGTGCTGCCATTTGGAGGACGACCAGGAGCATGCGGTGGTTAGCAGGCCCTGGCTGCGGGGCACCAGGAAACCGCTGCCGTCGAGGGGCCGGGCCAGGTGCTCGTCACCGACCACGAAGGTGGCCAGCGCAACGTCGGCGTACTCGATGTCGCCGAGGATGCGGGCCGCGTCCGGGGCATGGGGCTCGAGCAGTCGGGCCGACTCCCAGGCGGGGCAGGCCAGTATCACCCCGCCGGCCTCGATGGATCCCCTCGGGGTGGCCACCCGCCATCGGGGGCCGGCGCCGGGCCCGGCTGCCGGTGTCAGCCGCTGCGCGGGGGTGGACAGGCTCACCGCGTCGCCCAGCTCGGCGGCGAGGGCGTCGACCATGCGGGTGACGCCGCCCCGCACGCTCTGGAACACCGGCGCCGGGTCCGCACCGGTGCTGTTGGCGCCCTGCCGGGCGGCTGCCTTCTGCAGGGCCGCACCGAGCGACCCTCCCCGGCGGGCGGCCTCGTGCAGGGGCGGGGCGCAGGCCTCGATGCTCATCCGGTCGGCCGATCCGGCGCTGATCCCGCCCAGCAGGGGGTCGACCAGCCGCTCGAAAACCTCGTCGCCGACGCGGGGCCGCAGCACCTCGCCCACCGAGGCGTCGCCAGCCAGGGGATCGGCATTCTGTGCCAGCCCGCGCCGCAGCGCCTCGACGCCGTGGTCTGAGACGATCCCTGTTCCCGCCACCGCTTCCGCGGTCCACGGCACGCCCAGCACCGAGCGGTCCGGCAGGGGCACCAGGCTGCCGTCGAGGAAGACGTAGGCACCGCTGGAGGCGGGCGTCACGAGCTCGGTGCCGAGCCCGATCCGGCGGCACAGCTCGGCCGCAGCGGGGTCCCGGGCCACGAAGCCGTCGGGACCGGAGTCCACGGTGAGGCACCCGACCTGCGAGCCGTCGATCTTGCCACCGGGGCGGTCGCTGGCCTCGAGCACCACCGCCTCCACGCCCGCGCACCGCAACTCGTAGGCGGCGGCTAGGCCGGCGATCCCCGCGCCGACCACCGCGACCCGGCCTGCAGGCGACGCCATCGGGCGGGTTACTCCGCCCTAGCCTCGGGTCGCACCTCGCCCTCGTCGTGCACCACCTGCACCACGCGGGCCAGCACGTCGGGGTCGCTGCCGGGCAGGACCCCGTGGCCGAGGTTGAACACGAAGCCGGGGTGCCCGCCGTTGGCGGCCAGCACGGCCCGGGCCGCCTCGCAGGCGGCCGGCGCGCCGGCCAGCACCACCGCGGGGTCCAGGTTCCCCTGCAGCGCCCGGCCCGGCCCCACCCGGCGGCGGGCCGCGTCGATGGGCACCCGGAAGTCCACTCCCACCACCTCCGCGCCGCAATCGCCCATCTGGTCGAGCAGCTCGCCGGTGCCCACCCCGAAATGGATCCGCGGCACGCCGGTCTCGCCCACCGTCTCCAGCACCCGGGCCGAGTGGGGGGCGACCCCGCGGCGGTACTGGTCGGGCGACAGCGCCCCCGCCCAACTGTCGAACAGCTGCACGGCGGCCGCTCCGGCCTCCACCTGCGACAGCAGCGAGGCGATGGCCAGGTCGGCCAGGCGGTCCATGAGGTCGTGCCACAGCGCCTCGTCGACGGCCATCAGCGCCTTGGTCCGCTCGTGGTGGCGGGACGGGCCTCCCTCCACCAGGTAGGACGCCACCGTGAACGGGGCCCCCGCGAAGCCGATGAGGGGCACATCGAGGGCGTCCACGGCCCGGCGGACGGTCTCGATGACATAGGGGGTGTCGGCGCCGGGATCGAGCGGGCGCAGACGGTCGAGGTCGCGGCGGGCCGCGAAGGGCCGCGCCACCACCGGGCCGGTGCCGGGCACGATCTCCACGCCGAAGCCGACGGCGTGGGTCGGCACCACGATGTCGCTGAAGAGGATGGCTGCGTCGACGCCGTAGCGGCGCACCGGCTGCAGGGTGATCTCCGCAGCCCGGTCGGGGTCGGCGATGGCGTCAAGTATCGAGCCGTCGCCCCGCACAGCCCTGTACTCGGGCAGGGACCGGCCGGCCTGGCGCATGAACCACACCGGCACGCGCCCGTGGGGCAGGCCGCGGCAGGCCCGCACGAAGTCGCTGCCGTCGAATCGCCGATTGCTCATCGTGTCGAGCGGTAGGTCAAGAGGCCGAGCGGGTAGGCCACAGACAACGAGGAATCCGCAACAAGCCGAGCGAGGCCGTGGCCCGAGCGGCCCGTGAGCGCAGCGAACAAGAGCGGGGAATGCGACGCTGCATCGCGAGAAGGTGGCACCTGTCCGCGTGGCCCCGAGGGCCCGATCAGCCCGCGGCCCGGCGCAGCAGACGGGCGAAGCGCAGGCCGCCGCGGTCCGCAAGGAGGCGGCGGACGGTCTGATCTGCCGCGGCGGCCAACTCTGCCCTCCAGGCGTGCGCCGCGTCGCCGCGGTCGGTGCTCTCTTCGGCGTGACCGGTGCGGTCGACTTCTGCGTCGCTGCCGGTGTCCACCATCTCCACCCCGTCGGGGTCGGGTTCGACCACCAGCACGGCGATGCCTCTGCGGCGCAGCCCTTCCACCTCCGCGCGCAGCTTTTCGTCAACCCATTGCCGCCGCGCTGCTCGCAAGCCCCGCCCGTCAGACCACGCCAGCTCCAGTGCCTCGGACCACCAGGCCCGATCAGATGCCGCCTGTTGGGAATCGCCCAGCCCGACGCCGGCCCGGGCCTTGGTCCAGGCCTCCGACAGTGAGCCGCGGACCGTCGACCATCCCGCTGTGCCGCTCATCGGTGACGACACGACGACCAGATCAAAGGCGGGCGGACCCATCAGGTCGGCGTTGGTGTAGGAGTTCACGCCCCCGTCGACGTATCGCCGTCCGTCCACGGTGACCGGCTCGAACAGCACCGGCACCGCGCAACTGGCCCGCACCGCCTGCGCCGCGGTCGCCCGGAGGTCGTCGCGCCCGAACACCACCCGCTCGCCGTCGGACAGCCGCACCGCAGTCACCCAGAAAGACTGTTCGGGCCACGGCTCGGGATGCAGCTCGGCCATGCGCTGCTGGAGGGCCTCGGTGGTTCGGGTGCCCCGCGGCAGCAGCCCCACGGCGGCATGCAGGGGCCGGGCCTGCCATGGGGGCCACAGAGCCCTCGCTGCCAGCGTCGGCGACTGCGGCCCCTGTTCGCTCCAGTCGCGTTCGCTGCGCCCCTCGCTGTAGGGGGTGACCACCCGGTCGATGATGGCTTGCCCCTCGTCGCTGACGGTCTCGCCGCGCCGATGCGCATAGAGATCTGCTGGCGGGACGCCGGCCCGCAGGCAGAGGCCGGTGATGGCGCCGGCCGAGGTGCCCAGAATCAGCTCGGCGCGGCGGGCGTCCCAGCCGGTTGCGGCGTGCAGCGCCCGGACCGCGCCCGCGTGCCACGCCTCCGCGGCCGCACCGCCCCCGCTGAACACCAGGCCTACCGAGACTGCTCCGCCGGGACCGATCTGGCCGGGACCGGGATCGGCTGCCTGCTCGGGGATGTCGACTATCTCGGCGTCCTCGACGACCTCGGCGTCGTCGAGCGGGGCCGGCTCGCTCGGTTCCATGCAGCCGAGGATACGGGCGATAGGAGGCCGAGCGGATGGGTCACGGTTCGTGAGAGTCTCGCAAGGCGCTGAGCGAGGCCGTGGCCCGAGCGGCCCGTGAGCGCAGCGAACAAGAGCGGGAAGCAACGGCCCGAGCGGCCCGTGAGCGCAGCGAACAAGAGCGGGCATTGCAACGCTGCACCGCGAGGAGATGGCGGCCTACCAGCGCGGCCCGATAGAATCAAGAGTTCCCCCGAATCGCCGGGATCCGCTCGCCCAGCGGTCCGCCGTTGCCTGGCGGACCCGGCTGCCGACACCGCCCGCGGTTCTCCCTTGACCAGTCGCCATCCCGATCTAGAAGCCGAGCAGGCCTACTTCGACCTCGCACACGCCTGCCTGGACACGGCCCGGGAACGGGCCACGATGGCCACATCGGTGTTTCGCACGGGTCGGGGCGGCACCACGCAGGCCCGGTTCGAGCGCGAGGCCATGCTCGGGGCGGCCCTGACCCGGCTCACGCGGCTCGACATCGGCGACCGGTCACTGGTGTTCGGCCGCATCGACCCGGCCGCGACCGGGGAGCGTTTCTACATCGGGCGCGTCGGCCTGTGGGACGCCGACCACGACCCGATCGTGGTGGACTGGCGGGCGCCGGTGGCCGAGCCCTTCTACCGCGCCACCGGCCGGGAGCCTCTAGGCCTGGAGCGGCGGCGGCACTTCGCGTCCCGGGGCAGCACGCTGCTGGGCATCGAGGACGAGTTCTTCGGCGACAAGGCCGCCATCGGCCTCGATGTCGCCGACCGGGACATTGACGGCCGCGCCGTCGACGGCGCGGCCCTCGACGGCGAGGCCGAGACGGGCAACGGCCCGCTTGACGGCCGGCCGGGCTCGGGCGCGCTGATCGCCTCGCTGGAGGCGGCCAGAACCGGGCGTCTCAAGGACGTCGTGGCCACCATCCAGAGTGAGCAGGACAGGGTCATCCGCTCCGAGCTGCCCGGCGTAATGGTGGTGCAGGGCGGGCCGGGTACCGGCAAGACCGTGGTGGCGCTTCACCGGGCCGCCTACCTGATGTACACGCATCGGTTCCCCCTGGAGAGCCAGGGGGTGCTGGTGGTGGGCCCGAACCGGCTCTTCCTCGCCTACATCGATCAGGTGCTGCCCTCCCTGGGGGAGGCGGGCGTGGAGCAGGCCGTGCTCGCGGATCTGCTCAGCCCGGCGGTGCGGGTCGCGGGCCTCGACGACGAGGCCGTCAGCCGGGTCAAGGGCGATGCCCGCATGGCCGGCGTGCTGCGCCGAGCGGTGCGCGACCGCCGCCGTCCGCTGCGCCGGGACCTGGCCGTCGGCTTCGAGTTGCAGCGACTGCGGCTCAGCGTGGAGCAGTCGAAGCAGATCATCGACGACGTGGCCCGGCGGGTCCGGAAGCACAACGCGGGCCGCAGGCTGGTGGAGGAGGCGTTCTTTGCGGCCCTGGCCGGCAGCGGCCGCCGGGCCGTCGGCCCGGCCGGGGTCCGCGAGAACCTCTCGGAGTTGCTTGCGGTGCGGGAGGCGCTGGAGTGGATGTGGCCCGTGCTCGCGCCGGCCCATCTGGTGAACGATCTGTGCGGGTCGAGGGCCCTGCTGCGCTCCGCCGGCGGGGGCCGGCTCAGCGACGACGAGATGGAGCTGCTGCACCGGCCACGGCCCGGGCACGCCTCCGAGGTCACGTGGTCGTTCCAGGACGTGCCGGTGCTGGACGAGGCCCGGGCGCTGCTGGGGTACCGGCCCGGCCACCGGGCCGAGGACGCCGTGCTGACCTACGGCCACATAGTGGTGGACGAGGCCCAGGACCTGTCGCCCATGGAGCTTCGCATGATCGCCCGGCGCAGCCTCAACGGCTCGATGACGGTGGTGGGCGACATCGCGCAGGCCACCGGCTCCTGGGCCCACGACGACTGGGAGTCGGTCCTGGAGGGCCTGCCCGACCGGCGTCCGCCCCGCCGGGTGGAGCTCACGCTGGGCTACCGGATCCCGGCGCCGGCCATGGCGCTGGCCAACCGGGTGCT
>JAKZWH010000314.1:0-3829 GCA_047515615.1 Acidimicrobiales bacterium
GGCCTGGCCCCAGCGCTGGTGCAGCAGAACTTCGAGCTGATCCAGCAGATACATGAGGCCGGCCTGACGGTGTTCATGGTGGAGCAGAACGCCAACATGGCCCTGTCGATCGCCGATAGGGGCTGGGTGCTGCAAACGGGCCGGGTGGTGCTCGACGACACCGCCGAGAACCTGCTGGCCCACCCCGACCTGCGAGCCTCCTACCTGGGCCAGACGGACGCCTGAGCTCGCAGCACCGACCTCCCGGGGGCGGGCCGCATGGAGTCGGGGCCGGTGGCACTGCTAGGAACTGGCCCGTGAGCAAGTCTCAGGGCGGTGAGGTGACCGGGGTCCTGCACCCCGGGGCCATGGGCGCGACGGTTGCAGCTGCCTGTTCCGGCGCCGTGCTGTGGGCCAGCGAGGGTCGTTCGGAGGCAACCTGCATGCGAGCCGCGCACGCCGGCCTCACAGACTCGGGCGACATCGCATCGATGGCTGCGGCCGCCGACATTGTGATCTCGGTCTGCCCGCCCCACGGCGCGGTGACATTGGCCGACTCGGTAGCCGATACGGGGTTCGCAGGCTGCTATGTGGACGCCAACGCGGTCTCGCCCGCGACCGCCCGGAGGATCGCTGATCGCTTCCAGAACTTCGTGGACGGCGGGCTGATCGGGCCACCCGCGACTCGGCGAGGGACCACCCGGCTCTATCTGTCAGGCCCCGATGCCGACCGGGTAGCCGCCCGCTTCGAGGGATCCGCGCTCGAACCTCGGGTTCTCGACGGCGGCGGTCCGGGCACCGCCTCGGCCCTGAAGATGGCTTACGCCTCCTGGACCAAGGGCACCAGCGCCCTGCTGGCCGCGGTGGCCGCGGTGGCCTCAGCCGAGGGCGTGGCCGACGACCTCGTCACCGAATGGGAACTGTCGCAACCGGGAGTGGCGGAGCGGCTGGGAGTCACAGCAGCCCAAGTGGCGCCCAAGGCATGGCGCTGGACCGGCGAGATGGACGAGATCGCGGCCACCTTCGCAGCCGCCGGCCTCCCCGACGGCTTCCATCGGGCTGCCGGCGAGGTCTACGAGCGCCTCCGAGCCTTCAAGGACGCACCGGGTACCACCGTCGACGAGATGCTCGAAGCACTGTTGCGCTGAAGATGCTCCCAGAGACTGGTGTTACATCAAAGATCTGCCGCGACGACGTGTGAGGCTCGGCTGCGCCGAGGCGCAGCGGTAGGTTGCCGTCCATGAGCATGGGATCCATCGACTTGGGGCGCGTCGGGATCTGGACGGGGGTTCTCGACCAGGTGCCGTCGAAGCGTGCTGTGGAACTCGCCTCCGAGTTGGAGGAGCTGGGCTACGGGGCGATCTGGTACCCCGAGGCAGTCGGGCGCGACCCGTTCGTGGTGGCCACACTCCTGATGCGGGGCACGTCCTCCATCAAGACCGCCACCGGCATCGCCAACATCTACGCCCGCGACGCCATGACCATGGCCAACGCTCAGCGCACCGTCGAGGAGGCGTTTCCGGGACGCTTCCTGCTGGGTGTCGGAGTCAGCCACCAGCACTTGGTGCAAGACCTCCGCAAACACGAGTACTCCCGTCCGCTCAGCTACATGCGCGAGTACCTGGCCCGCATGGGCGAGGCGCCATTCTTCGCCCACGGCCCCCAAGAACTACCCGAGATCGTGCTGGCCGCGCTCGGTCCCAAGATGCTCCAGCTCTCGGCGGAGGCCGCCGCGGGAGCGCATCCGTACTTCGTGCCGCCCGAGCACACTGCCATCGCCCGCCAGACCATGGGCCCCGACGCGGCGCTCTACCCGGAGCAGATGGTCGTACTCGACACCGATGCGGCCGCGGCACGCTCCCTGGCCCGCAAGAACATGGCCCTGTACCTCCGGCTCCCCAACTACACCAACAACCTGCTGCGTCTCGGCTTCGAGCAATCCGACATCGACGGCGGGCCCGGCGGCGGGCCGTCGGACCGTCTGGTCGACGCGATCGTGGCGTGGGGCACTCCCGAACAGGTCACTGCCCGCGTCCGGGAGCACCTCGACGCGGGAGCCGACCATGTGGGTGTGCAGGTCCTCGCCGACGGTGCCGACGCTACGGCCGACGGCTGGAGGACCCTGGCTCCCTTCCTGTTGAGCTGACATGGCCGAAACTCGCGACGGCGCGGGAGGTCCGGCCCGGTCGCTGGACTTCATCCGGGAGCAGGTGCGGACCGACAATGCGGCCGGGATCTACCGCGGCCGGGTGCAGACCCGTTTCCCGCCCGAGCCCAACGGGTTCCTGCACCTCGGCCACGCCAAGGCGGTGTGCCTCAACTTCGAGGTGGCCGCCGAACACGGCGGCGCCTGCCGGCTGCGCTTCGACGACACCAACCCGGCCGGCGAGGACGCCGTCTTCGCGGAGGCCATTGCTGACGACATCGCCTGGCTCGGCTACGAGCCCGACGGGCAGGCGGTGCATGCGTCGGATTACTTCGAGCAGCTCTACGCGTGGGCCGAGCACCTCGTGCGCGAGAGGCTGGCCTACGTGGACGATCAGGACGCCGAGACCATCTCGGCCACCCGTGGCGACTTCAGCACCCCGGGGGTCGAGAGCCCGTGCCGGAACCGCTCGGTGGAAGAGAATCTGAGCCTGCTGCGCGACATGCGGGCCGGGCGCTTCGGCGACGGCTCCAGGGTGCTGCGGGCCAAGATCGACATGGCCCACCCCAACATGTTGATGCGCGACCCGGTGATGTACCGGATCCGCCACACCGCCCACTTCCGCACCGGCACCGCCTGGTGCATCTACCCCACCTACGACTGGGCCCACGGCCAGAGCGACGCCATCGAGGGCGTGACCCACTCGCTGTGCTCGCTGGAGTTCGACGCCCACCGCCAGCTGTACGACTGGTATCTGGAGCATCTGCCGCTGCCCGGCGACCGGCCCCGCCAGTACGAGTTCGCCCGCCTGAACCTCACCCACACCGTCACCTCCAAGCGGGGCCTGAGCGCTCTGATCGAGCAGGGGCTGGTGGACGGCTGGGAGGATCCCCGCCTGCCCACGCTGCGGGGCCTGCGCCGCCGGGGCTACCCGCCCGAGGCGATCCGGGAGTTCTGCGCCCACATCGGCGTGGCCCGGGTGAACGGCGTGCATGAGATCGAACTCCTCGAGTCGTTCGTGCGAACCCACCACAACCGGGCCGCCCTGCGCCGCATGGCCGTGCTGCGACCCCTGGAAATGGTGATCGACAACTGGCCTGAGGGCCATGTGGAGCATCGCCGCGCGGTGAACAATCCCGAGGATCCGGCCGCTGGCACCAGGGAGGTGCCGTTCTCGGGCCGGCTGTGGATCGAGCGCGACGACTTCATGCTCGATCCGCCCCGCAAGTTCTACCGGCTGGGCCCGGGCCGGGAGGTGCGGCTGCGGGCCGGCTACTTCCTGCGCTGCAACGACGTCGAGACCGACTCCGGCGGTCAGGTGATAGGGCTGCACTGCACTTACGATCCCGAAACCGGGGGCGGCCAGGCCCCCGACGGGCGCAAGGTGCGGGCCACCATCCACTGGGTGTCGGCCGACCACGCCCTGGACGCGCAGGTTGCCCTGTACGACCGGCTGTTCACCGACGCCGTTCCCGGCGCCGACGGCCGCGACCCGCTGGAGTCCTGCAACCCCGACTCACGAGAGCTGATCACCGACGCCAAGGTCGAGCCCATGCTGGCCCTCGCCGAGCCCGGTGAGGTGGTGCAGTTCGAGCGCCTCGGCTACTTCGCCCGCGACCCCGAAGCCTCCGACCTGTTCCACCGCACGGTCGGCCTAAGAGACGAGTGGGCCAACATCCAAAAGCGCCGCGCGTCGCGTAGCTA
>JAKZWH010000315.1:0-7285 GCA_047515615.1 Acidimicrobiales bacterium
GTGTAGAGCTCGGCGACGACGTCCAGGGCTTGGGCTACCAGGGGTGGGGGCTCGCCGGCCCTGGTGAGCAGCAGCAGCCGGACTGACGCCGAGCGGTCCCGGAGGGTCACGTAGTGCAGGTCGGGGGGTCGGAAGGTCTGCACGCTGGCCGGCACGATGGCGATCCCCTCGCCCGCGGCCACGAACCCGAGAATGGTCGCGTACTCGGTGGCTTCGATGATCGGGTCGTAGGTCACGCCCTCGGCTCCGAGCATTCCCGCCAGCACCGCGTGCAGGCTGGGCGAGACCCGGCGATCGAACCCGATGATCGACTCGCCCGCGAGGTTGCGCAGGCTTGTTTTTGGCGCGGCCGCCAACCGGTGGGATGGCCCCACGGCCACCAGCAGCGGCTCGTGCATGACCAGCATCGCCTCCACGTTGCGGGCGCCGGCCGAGGCCCGGCCTATCCCTAGATCGATCCGGCCCTCCCGCAATGCCTGCACCTGCTCGTCAGAGCTCATCGTGTGGAGTTCGTAGCCCACCCGAGGCCAGCGGCGCCGGTACTCGCTGAGCACTCGGGGCATCACCTCGTAGGCGGCCGAGTCCACGAACCCCACCCGAAGCGTGCCGGCCTGGCCGTGTCGGTGCTGGTCCATGAGGTGGTCGACGCCGTCGGCTGTGGCCAGCAGGCGCACTGCCTCGGGGTACAGGAAGGCGCCCGCGTCGGTGAGGCTCACCCTGCGGGTGCTGCGGTCGAACAGCGCCGTGTCGAGTTCCCGCTCCAGCAGCCGGATCTGCTGGCTCAGCGGCGGCTGGGACATGTGCAGCCGCTCGGCGGCCCGACCGAAGTGCAGCTCCTCGGCCACGGCCACAAAGTAGCGCAGGCGCTGGAGGTTCACTCCGTAATCATATGCGTTCAGTCTGAATCAATCTAATATTGATACTTCACATCACTGATCTGACTGCCTATCCTTGCGTGGCAATGAGCACGCTCGGACGCCGTTTGCGGCGCCGTCCGCCGAAGTACTCCGCGGCCAGCCTGGCTTGGCGGGGCATACGGGGCGACCCCTGGCCCCGGGTCTGGCGCGAGACCGACCTCAAGCGCTCCTACGACGCTGTCGTGATCGGCGGGGGAGTGCACGGCTTGGCCACTGCTTACTACCTCGCCCGCAACCACGGCATCACCAACGTGGCCGTGCTCGACAAGGCCTACCTCGGCAGCGGCGCTTCGGGCCGCAATACCGCCATCGTGCGGTCCAACTACCTCACTCCCGCCGGTGTGGCCTTCTATGACCGGTCGCTGCAGCTCTACAACTCCATGGCGCTGGACCTGAACATCAATGTGATGTTCAGCGAGCGCGGCCACCTGACCCTGGCCCACACCGACGGCGCCCTGCGCACCATGCACTGGCGGGCCGAGGTCAACAAGCTCCAGGGCGTCAACTCCAGCGTGATCGGCCCCGACGAGATCAAGAAGATCGCTCCCAGCCTCGACACCTCCGACCATCCCCGCTACCCGATCCTGGGTGCCCTCTACCACCCGCCCGGCGGCATCGTGCGCCACGACGCGGTGGTATGGGGCTACGCCCGCGCCGCTGACCACATGGGCACCGAGATGCACCAGCGCACCGAGGTGCTCGACATCCTCTGCGAAGGCGGCGAGGGCCCCGACGGCAAGGGACCCGGCGGCAAGGTCACCGGCGTGCGCACCAACCGGGGCGACATCTCCACTCCGGTGGTGGTCAACTGCACTGCCGGCTGGGCCTCTCTAATCTCGGCCATGGCCGGCGTGCGCCTGCCCATAACCACCCATCCCTTGCAAGCCGCGGTCACGGAGCCGGTCAAGGTGTTCCTGCCCACGGTGGTGGTGTCGGGCTCGCTGCACGTCTACATCAGCCAGACCGATCGGGGCGAGCTCGTCTTCGGCGCGGCTGTCGATCCGGTCGCCACCTACTCGATCCGAGGCTCGCTGGAGTTCACCGAGGAGCTGGCCGGCCATGTGCTCGAACTCATGCCCGGCGTCTCACGCATGCGGCTGCTTCGCCAGTGGTCCGGGCTTTGCGACATGACCCCCGACTACTCGCCGGTGATGGGCTTCACGCCGGTGGACGGTTTCTTGGTGGACGTCGGCTGGGGCACCTACGGCTTCAAGGCCGCCCCGGTTTCAGGCGAGCAGATGGCCGCGGCGGTGGCCACCGGCGAGACGCCCGAACTCATAGCGCCCTTCGCCCTCAGCCGCTTCGACACCGGCGAGCTGGTGGGCGAGAAGGGCGCGGCGGCGGTGGGGCACTGATGCTTTTGGTGCCCTGTCCGAACTGCGGGCCGCGCAACTCTGCGGACCTGCGGTATGGCGGCGAGTCCCATGCTCGCCCCGACCCCGCCACTGCCTCCCCCCGGCAGTGGCGGGGTTATCTCTACCTGCGCGACAACCCGGCGGGCTGGCTGCGCGAGACCTGGTACTGCCGTTCCGGATGCCGCCGCTGGTTCGCGCTGGAGCGCAACACGGCGACCAACGAGTTCCGCGATCCGCCCCATCCCGGCGACAAGCGAGGGGGAGCGGCATGAGCGCGGCGTTTGTTCCGCGGGAGCGCCCACTATGACCATGAGCCGGCTGGGGCCGCAGCTCACCGAGGTGATCGACCGCTCCACGACGCTGCGGTTCCGCTGGAACGGCAAGCGCTTCAGAGGCTTCGAGGGGGACACCATCGCCTCGGCACTGGCCGCCGCGGGCGAGCACGTGTTCTCGCGCTCCATGAAATACCACCGGCCCCGCGGCATCCTCACCGCCGACTATTGGGACCCCAACCTGCTGGTGCAGGTCGGCGACGACCCCAACGTGCGGGCCGGCCACCGCCTGCTGGAGACGGGCATGGACGTGCGGGCCCAGAACGTGTGGCCGTCGCTGCGCCACGACATCAAGGCGGCCAACGGCCTGGTCGGGCGCTTCCTCACCGCCGGCTTCTACTACAAGACGTTCATGCGCCCGCAGCGGCTGTGGCCCGCCTACGAGAGGATTCTGGCCACCTTCGCGCCCGGCGGCAAGATCGACCTCGACACCCCCCACCGCTATCACGACAAGCGCTACACCCATCCCGACGTGGTGGTGGCCGGCGCCGGGCCCGCCGGCATCGAAGCGGCCCTGGCCGCGGCTGCGGCCGGTGCCCGGGTGCTGCTAGTGGAGCACGAGCACGCTGTGGGCGGGCATCTGCGATACAGCAGCCGCGAGTCGGCCCGGACCGCCCTCGACGAGTTGCGGGCCGCCCTCGACGCCTCCGATGTCGAGGTGCTGACCGACTCCACCGTCACCGGCCGCTACGAGGACAACTGGCTCGGGATCGTGCAGCGCAACCATCCGATCGCGGTAGAGCGCCTCATCAAGGCCCGGGCCAAGGTGCTGGTGGTGGCGCCGGGCCTTATCGAGAGGCCCTACGTGTTCTCGGGCAACGACCGTCCCGGGGTGATCACCTCGGGCGCGGCCCGCCGCCTGGTCAACCTGTGGGGGGTCAAGCCGGGCGAGCGGGCAGTCGTGTTCACGGCCAACTCCGACGGCGACGCGGCCGCAGCCGACCTCGACCGGGTCGGGGTGGAGATTGCCGCGGTCATCGACGGCCGCGAGGGCCGCCGCGTCAGCGCCGCGCAGGGCGCGCCGAAGCGGCTGGAGGCGGTCGTGGCCGGCGGTACTCGCATGGAGGCCGACCTGCTGGTCGTGGCCGCGGGGTGGACCGCCCCCACGTCGCTGCTGAACATGGCCGGCGACCGGCCCACCTACGACCAGGCCGCCGCCCGGTTCTTCGCGTCCGACCCGCCCGGCAACGTGCTGGTCACGGGCGGACTGGCCGGCGACGGCAATCTCGACGAGTTGCGCGCCCACGGCGCGGCCACCGGGCGGCTGGCCGTCCAGCGGGCCGCGGCGGTGGCCCACCGCTACCAGACCCTCACCGCCCGGGCCCGACCGGTCACCGGCGACGAGCCGGCCTGGGCGCCCGACGAGCGGACGCCTCTGGGACGGAACCCCCATCCGGAGCTGTACCGCTCCGACACCCACGGCATGGTCGACTTCTCCGAGGACGTCGGCTCCAAGGATCTCGTCGCCGCAGCCCGGGAGGGCTATGACTCGGTGGAGCTGGCCAAGCGCTACACCACCGCCACCATGGGATCCGCCCAAGGCAAGCTCGAGACGGTCAACACCGTGGCGGCCATTGCCGAGGCCCGCGGCGAGACCATCGCGCAGGTCGGCACTACGGTCTGGCGGCCTCCCTACGCTCCGCTCACGCTGGGCGCGCTGGCCGGGCGGGTGTTCGAGCCGGTGCGGGTGTCGTCCATCCACCCGTGGCATGAGGCCAACGGCGTGCACACCATCCTCGCCGGCCAGTGGATCCGCCCCGACCACTACGGCGACCCAGCCGCGGAGGTGCGCAACGTGCGCACCAACGTCGGGATCATCGACGTCACCCCGCTGGGCAAGCTCGACCTGCGCGGCCCCGACATTGGAAAGCTTCTCAACCTGCTCTACACCAACAAGTGGTCGAAGCTGCCGGTGGGCAAGGTCCGCTACGGGATGATGTGCGCCGAGGACGGCGTGGTCCTCGACGACGGGGTGACCGGTCGCCTTGGTGAGGACCACTACCTGATGACCACCACCAGCTCGGGTGCGGCCAGTGTGTGGGAGTGGGTGGAGAACTGGCTGCAGACCGAGCGCCCCGACTGGCGGGTGCGCGTCACTCCGGTGACCACCGCCTACGCCAGCATCAACGTGGCCGGTCCCAAGTGCCGGGAGCTGGTGAGCCGGGTCGTGGAGGGCGTCGACTTGTCGCCCGAGGCCTTCGCCTACATGGAGGTCCGCACCGCCACCGTCGCCGGCGTGGCCGGCTGCTTCATGTGGCGCATCGGCTTCACCGGCGAGCTGTCCTACGAGCTGCACGTCCCCGCGGGCCACGGCCTGCACGTGTGGGAGGCGCTGATGGAAGCGGGCGCCAACCTCGGCGTCGGGCCCTTCGGCCTGGAGGGCCAGCGCATCATGCGCCTCGAGAAGGGCCATTTCATCGTGGGCCAGGACACCGACGGCCTGACCCTGGCACAGAGCACGGGTATGGGCCCGCTGATCAAGCTCGACAAGGACGACTTCGCGGGCATGCCCGAACTGGCCTGGGCCGCCGAGCGGCGGCTGCCCATGATCGTGGCTATACAGCCCGACGACCCCAACGTCGTCCCCGACGAGGCGTGCCAGATCGTGCGGGGCGACACCAACGAGATCCTGGGCCGGATCACCTCGGCTCGGATGTCGCCCACACTGGGCCGCTCCATCTGTCTCGGGCAGGTCGAGCCGGAGCTGGCCGCGGGCGGCACCAAACTGACCGTGTTGCTCACCTCCGGAGAGCGCGTCGGCGCCACCGTGATGGACCACCACGCCCACTTCGACCCGGCCGGGGAGCGTCTCCGTGGCTGATGCGGTCGTCTTCGAGAGCCCGGTAGTGCGGCGCTACGCAATCGCCAAATCCGGCGATCTCGTGCTGGCCGACGCCAGCGCCACGGCGAAATGGCTGGTGCGGGCCTCTAGGTCGCCCAACGCCGCTGCCGAGAGGCTCGGAGTGCCGTTCGGCTCGTCGCGGACTGCGGCGGGCGGGGCCCTGGTGCTGGGTTCCAGACCGGGGGAGTGGGTCGTGCTGGGCACGGCGGACGCGGTGGCCGAGACGGTCGAGGGCCTCGACGGGCTGGACTCCTCGGACTTCGTCACTGCCTTGGACTGGACCCACGGCCGGGCGCTGTTCCGCATCACCGGGGACTCGGCGCCCAGGATGCTCGAGAAGGTGTGCAGTCTCGACTGGTCCGATCCGATGACGCCCGACGGCGCGGTGGCCTCCGCGTCGGTGGCCAAGGTCACCTGCGACATCGCCCGCAATGATGTCGATGGCACGCCCTCCTACCTGGTCTTCTGCGACCGCTCCTTCGGCCAGTACCTCTTCGATGCTCTGATCGACGCGGGCGACGAGTTTGGTCTCGTCGTCGGCCCGGCCAGTCCATAGACGGTTCAGCGCAGGAAGGTCACTGCACCCGACCCTGACGGCCGGCGGTCTGCGCGGCACGACAAAGTCGCGGCAGCCGAAGAACGCCAAGCGCGGCGCGACCGCCTATCCTCTTGTCGCCGGGGTTCGCTGCTCCGGCGTCTGGTCCGCCCCAAACCGCCGCTGGAGACGCTAAGTGGTCGAGGTACCCGAGTATCTGATCGAACGCTCGCGTCAGCGACGGGCCGAGCTGACCGGTGTTGAACCAGAAGGCGGCGACGCGGCACCCGAGGCTGCGACTCCGGGGGCGACTGCGGTGGCCGCGGCAATTTCACCGGCTGCGGCGGCCCCCGTTCCCATCCCGGAGGCTGCCCCGCCGCCGCCCCCCGAGCCGGACCCGCCCTACGTCCAGGCCGCCCACCAGCGCAAGCGGATGCCGTACTGGGCCGCGTCGGTGATGGTGTTCCTGCCCGTCTGGGCCATCTTCTATGTGGGCATGCTGGAACCGCCCAGCACTGACGAGCTGGTGCTGGCCGAGAACGGTGCCACCGTGTACAGCACCTGCGCATCGTGTCACGGCGCTGACGGCAGCGGCTCGGCCACGGGCCGCCAACTCAACGATGGCGAGTTGCTGCTCACGTTCGGGCCCGCGCCCGGTTTCGACGGCCTAGCCCATCATCTGTCGTGGGTGTACCTGGGGACCGCGGGCACCAAGCGCCTGGGGATGGACCGCTACGGCAACCCGGACCGGCCCGATGGCCAGCGAGAGGTGGACAGCTTCGCCAGCGGCATGAGCGGCTTCTCCAACCTGAGCCTCGAGGACCTGGTCTCGGTGGTGTACTACGAGCGGGTCGTCCACGTCGGGCTCGACGCCGAGAAGGCCGCGCACGAGGAGGAGATGCTGCTGGCTCTGGTGGCCGACAGCCCGACGTTCGAGACCGGCTCGCCCGACGAGATCAGCGCCTTGCTAACCGAGGCCGCCGAGGGCCACGGCATAGATCTCGCCGCTGGCGAGTAGCCGGCCGGGCCGGGCGAGGCCAGTGGCCAGCACCGACATCACGTCCACCAAGGAGTGGGCGGCCCTGCAGCTCCATGCCCGCGAACTGCGAGCGGGCGGCCTGCATCTTCGGGAGCTGTTCGAGTCCGACCCGAACCGGGCCGAGCGCTCCTCGATGTTGGTGGGCGACCTGGTGGTCGACTGGTCGAGGCACCTGGCGACCGCCGAGACCGTCGAGTTGCTGCTGGCGCTTGCCCGCCGAGCCGGTGTGGCCGAGCGGATCGCGGCGGTGCTGAGGGGCGACCCG
>JAKZWH010000316.1:0-3522 GCA_047515615.1 Acidimicrobiales bacterium
ACCATGATGATGATCGTCTGCAAGGCGATACCACGCCTGTCGGCGATCGGAATCGGCAGCCTGCGTCGCAGGGCCATGAAGGCCGCCGCGGCCACGCTCGGCACGACTATGGAGAGCACGATGACTATCAGCATGGTGCACCTTTCCCTTGCCAGCTTTTCGGCAACGTTCGATTCAAACGTAGAAACTTACTGGGAACCGCTCGAAGCTACAACCTTAACTGAGGTAGATGTCTATGTGCTCCCTGTGGGGCGTCGGCGGGCGCGGGCGCTGACTTGGCGTGCTCGCCGCATTCCGGCGCGGACCCACCCGTCCACGGTGTCGGCGAACACCTCAAGCGCGTCCGCCGCGGGCCGGCGCCGGTCGGGTTCGGCCTGGAAGCCCCGGCGCCGGTTCACGGTGGCGAGGGCCATCACGACCAGCAAAGAGGCGCAGGTGGCGGCGGCGGCCGCGTCCACAGCGCCCGGCACCGACCAGCGCAAGTCGGTGTCGCCCTGCTCCGCCCAGACCACCAGATGACCGGGGCCGCCCTTGCGGACCGGTGTGCCGCCCACGGAGCGCCAGTCGGGATCCCAGGGGACGCGCAGCCACGCCCATCCGGCCGTCTCGGCTCGCACGGTGAGGCTGTCGCGTCCGGTGTGTAGTGACACGCCCGCCGCGGCTTGATCTATGGGATAGGTGTTGCCGCCTCCGCCGGGCGACAGAACGGGCACGGCCGTGGATTCCGGCGTGGCCCGGAATGACGACGTGTTGTCGGCGGATGGCAAGGGGTTGTCGATTGATGAGATCCACCATTGGACCGAGGCTTGGTGCCATGCCTGCTCGTCGGGGTGGGGGGCGATGGCCACGCCGGTGGCCATCACGGCGGGGAGCTCGGTCACCGCAACATTGCCGTCGGCGTCGCACGCGGCGTACCAGCGGGCGCCCAAGGCCTGAGCTCTGGCGGGGGTATCCAACGACGGCTGCCCGGCTTGCTGCCAGGCGTCGAACCAGTGCGGGCGCGACCGCCCGGACTCTCGAAAGGAGCCGGATCGCAGGTTGGTCTCGGCCACGAGGAACTCTGCCGTCGCGCTCGTCTCCTTATAAAGGCCGAACAATGGGCGGATGCGCCCGCCGACGCCCATTGTGGTGCGCCAAGGATCGCGCCATGAGCACTCTGCCACGTCGCCTGAGGCGCTGCTGTAGGTCCTGTCCGTGTAGACGAGCCCCTCCCCGTCGAGCCCGCTGGCCGCGGCCGCGGCCTCCAGCGGTGGCACGGGCTGAGACGCAGCTGGAACGGGGCTGCGCACCTGGCCCCACAAGGGAACGAACACCAAGACGAAGGCCCATGCCAGGGCACCGCTCCACGCCCAGGAGCGCTGTGACCCCCGCATCAGCCACACGGCCAGAGGCAGCATTTCCAAGCGCCTGGTGACAACAACGAGGACGATCAGCACGGCGATGCCGACAACAGTCCACGCGGGCCGCAGCGGTCGGAACCTACCGTCACGGGGCGGGCCCGCCAGCAGTACGGCGGCAGCCAATGCCGCGACCAGGATGGGAAGCGGCAGCCCGCGCTCGGGGCGCAGATAGTTGAACAGGTCCGCCAGGACGACGGCCAGCAACCCGGCCCCGGCCGCTAAGCCCAGGCGCTGGCCCGGCCCCGGGCGCTGGCGAGCGGCCCAGGCTGCCGCTGCCCACAGCACGACTAGGACTGCCGCCTGCCATACGCCCCCGAAACTCCAGGCGGCGGCGAGCCGCACCTCCCAGTGCACCAGCCGGCCCCAGCCGGCCAGAAACGGCACCAGCCACCAGGCGCACACCGCCAGCGCCGCGGCACCGGCCGTCGCGGCCCAGCGAGCAGCTTTGCCGAAGGAGGCGCCGCTGGTGGCCAGCAGCACGGCGCACACCACGGCTACGCCCGGCACGACGGTGGCATTGAACAGCACCACCACACCGGCCACTGCGCCGCACGCCACTGGCCGACGGCAGCGGGCCGCCCAGACTGCGGCGTGCAAGCCGATGACCGCGGCCAGCATGGTGGGCCAGGAGCTAAAGAAGGTGCGCTGCTGGTGGAAGCCCGGCAGGACCCAGTGCATCTGACTCGACGCCGCGGTCAGCACCAGCACTGCGCCGACGGCGGCGCGCTGGGCTCTCGGCGAGTACTCCACCGCACGGGCCAGGCGCAGGGCGCCCCACGGCAGCAGCACCAGCAGTCCCACCGCTACGGCTGCCATCTGGCCGTGGACCGGATCGGTGAAGCGCATCCAGGCATGGCCCAGCGGCGGGTAGTTGACGCCGATGGCCTGCCCGCCGTAGAACCAGTCCGACCATCCCCGCCATTCCCACCACGGCAGCGTCCGCAGCCACTCAGCGGCGGCCGCGTGGCCGATCATGTCACCGCCAGGGGCGTTGCCGTTGCGTGCGACGACGTACCAGCTCACAGCCACCATGGCGGCCACCGCGCTCCCGGCCCCGAGCCACACGGCAGCGAGGCGCATCCGCTGCGTCCGCGCGTCCTCGAAGCCGTCCTCGGCCGTGTCGGCAGCCGCCCCTGAGGCCTCGTTGGTGACGACGGTGGAAGGGCCGGTCACGTGCTCAGCGTCGCCGTCAATGGGGAGCGAGGCTAACCAGTGGGATGAGTGGTTGGAGGCGTCCTACAGCAACGACTCCTATCTCGCAGGGGCACCAACAACCAGTTCGCGGCTCCTCGGGAGTAGTCGCAGGCAACGAGGAGCACCGCGAACACCGACCAGTCGCGCACCGCGGCCTTCCGACTCGCCGAGGCGGGTGTTTCGCGTAGAGACTCGGCCCGGATGCTGGGCGTGTCGTACGGGCGCGTCCAGCAGCTAGTCAGCGTTACAGGCCGGTGAGAGTGGACGTGTCCATGATCCCGGCCAGGGGCGGATAGCCCATCAGGATCATGAAAGCGCCGCCGATCAGCGCCAGGGGCGCCCCCATCTTCTCGCCCGAGGAGGCCGCGGCCGCGTCGGCCTCCAGCATCGCCTTGGAGCGGGCCGACTCCACCTGGGCCAGGATCGCCTGGCGGGATCCGGCCCCCGTCGTGCCGGCCAGCTCCAGGGCCGAGCAGAACGGGTCCAGGAATCGGAGCCGGCGCCCGTCGGCCAGCCTGCGCATCCCCGTCCACGGCGGCTCTCCGCTCGCGGCCGACACCCGCAGCGCGTCGCGGATCACCACGAACCCGGGCTGCTCGCTGTAGGACGCGGCCGCCGCCAGCGCGCCGAACGTGTCGGCGCCTGCGGTCACCAGCTGGGCCACCAGCTCCAGCCACGACTCCGTCACTTGCTGGAACAGCACCCGCTCCTTTTCGGCCTCGGTCTTGAGGATCGAGTCGGGCACCCACCATCCCAGCAGCCCGCCGGCCAGTGCGACGGCCACGATGACCAGCAGGGGCAGCTCCAGCTCGAACAGCGTGTTGGCGAAGAACCCGAACACAGCCAGCAGCGCCGCGCCGAGCACCAGCCCGGCCATCTTGTGCAGGGCGTGGGTCTCCAGGCTTCGACCCACCATGTTGGCGTCCTG
>JAKZWH010000317.1:0-2867 GCA_047515615.1 Acidimicrobiales bacterium
ACGACATCGGAGACCCCGCCGGGGTGCGGGCTGCTGGGCGAGTGGACGGGCAGGCGCACGTGGTGACAGAGTCTCGACCCCACATCTGGTTATCAACGAGAGGACGAGTGTGATGGGTGAGCTCAGTTCAGCCGCGGATGCAGTATTGGATGGCGTTGTCTCGGGATCGCCGCGCGTGCCCGGCGTTGCCGCCATTGCCACCGACCGCAACGGCGTCATCTACAAGGGCGCCCGCGGCGAGCGCGTTCTCGGGGGAGACTCCTTCACGACCGACACGGTGTGTGCGATCTTCTCGACCACCAAGGCAATCGGCGGCGCTGCCTGCCTGCAGCTAGTCGAGCAGGGCGATCTGGACCTAGACGCCCCGGCGAAGGAGTACGTACCGAGGATCGGTGGGCTCCAAGTGATCGAGGGGTTCGACGACGATGGAGCACCCAGACTGCGCCCGCCCAAGAGCGACATCACGACGCGCCAGCTGCTCACCCACACCGCGGGGCTCTCGTACGACTTCTTCAACGAGACGTACACGAGGTTGGCCAACGAGCAGGGTCAGCCGTGGGTGGTGGATGCCTCATACGCCTCCATCGAGACGCCCCTGCTCTTCGACCCGGGCGAGCGGTGGGATTACGGCACCAACATCGACTGGGCCGGCCAGGTGGTGGAGGGCATCACCGGCAAGCGGCTGGGCGAGGTGCTCGAGGAGCGGGTGCTGGGCCCGCTGGGCATGGACTCGACTGCTTTCTCGATGACTCCGTCGATGCGTGAGCGCCTAGCGACGATCCACGCACGCGAGGACGCCGACGGGTCGCTCGTGCCGCTGCCGGGGGTGGAACTGCCGCCCGACCCGGAGATTCACATGGCCGGCCACGGCCTGTACGGCACGGTGGAGGACTACGCGAAGTTCATCCGCATGTGGCTCAACGACGGCGCCGGCCCCAACGGCGAGCAGATCCTCAAGCCCGAGACCGTCGAGATGGCGTCGCGCAACCACCTGCCCGAGGGCATGTTCATCAAGATGCTGCCCGGCGTCGGCGCCACCGAGGTGGCGAAGACCGTTCTTCCCGTGTCGAACCCGCGCCTGTCCAACGACGCCGAATTCTTCCCCGGAATGCCGAAGACTTGGGCGCTGACCTTCATGATCAACGAAGAGGACGCGCCCACCGGTCGGCCCGCGGGCGCGCTGGCGTGGGCGGGGCTCGCCAACTCGTACTTCTGGATCGACCGAGCCAACGGAGTGGGCGGCTTCTGGGCCACCCAGATCTTCCCCTTCGCCGACCCCACTTCGGTGGCCGGGTTCCTCGACTTCGAGAAGGCGGTCTACGACAACGCCGTCTAGACCGGCGTGCCGGGTCTCCGTGCTGTCGTCGGGGCGGGCTGGAACCCGTCAGGATCGGGCTGCGATGTCGGCTAGGACTTGGGCCGCGTGGCTGGCGAGATCCTGACCAGCGAGGTCGTAGGCGACCGCGATCCGGCCCTCGGGATCGATCAGGTAGCTGATGCGACGGGGCACGCCCCAGTCGTAGTAGTCCTCCCCCGGCTCGCGCTCGGCGTGGTAGAGGCGGCCGATGGACTTGTCCGCATCGCTGATCAGCGGATAGTCGAATCCCTCGGTGTCGGCGAAGGTCCTTTGATCTTCGACGGTGTCGAAGGACGCACCGATCACCACCGCGCCGGCTGCCTCGAACTGTGGGGCTCGATCACGGAACCCCCTGCCCTCCTTCGTTCAACCGGCGGTCGAGGCCTTGGGATACCACCACAGCACCACCCAGTTGCCCCGCAACTCCGAGAGGCGCACAGGGTTGCCAGACTGGTCGGGGGCCTCAAAGTCAGGGGCCTGCGCGTTGACATCAAGCATGGCCGGAAAGCTATCGGAGCCGCCGACGCAGCCTCGACTCGGCGCCCGTGTCGAGTCACCGCGAGCCGGGGCGAGCGAGCCCGGGATTAGGGTGACCCGCCGATGGCGTTCGTGGCTGGCCTCCGCTCAGATCTCGGCCCGGCCGGAATACTCACCGGACCCGACGCCGCGCCGTATCTGACCGGCCAGCGGGGCCGGTTCACGGGCGAAGCTCTGGCCGTGGTGCGCCCGGCCTCGGTCGCCGAGACCGCCCGAGTGGTCCAGGCCTGCGCGTCGGCCGGGGTCGCCATCGTGCCCCAGGGGGGCAACACGGGGATGTCCGGGGGCGCGGTCCCTGCCGCGGCGGGCCGCTCGGATGCCTCGGCCCCTCCCGACACCGGAGGTGACGGCGACAGGCGGGGCTCGCAGGTGCCGTCGATCGTGCTGTCGATGAGCCGCATGAACCGGATCGTGTCGGTGGACCCCGATCGCTGGACGATCACCGCCGAGGCCGGCGCAACCATCGAGGCCGTGCAGCAGGCCGCCGCCGCGACGAATCGCCTGTTCGGGCCCGACTGGGGGGCACGGGGCACCGCCACCGTCGGCGGGGCCATCTCCACCGACGCGGGCGGCAACAACGTGGTGCGCTACGGCACGATGCGCGAGCACGTGCTCGGCCTGGAGGCGGTGCTGGCCGACGGCCGGGTCTGGGACGTGCTGCGAGCGTTGCGCAAGGATTCCTCGGGCTACGACCTGAAGCAGCTGTTCATCGGTGGCGAAGGCACACTCGGTGTGGTCACCCGGGCGGTGCTGCGGCTGCATCCGGCCACGCCGCACATCCAGAGCGCCCTGGCCGCCATCTCCGGACTCGACCGGCTCATGCCTCTGTTGGAGCTGGCTACGGCCCGCTGCGGCGGCGATGTGACCGCGTTCGAGCTCGTCCCCGTGGTGGGTCTGGAGCGGGTCTGCGAGAAGTTCGACCTGACCCGGCCCCTGGTGACCGGCGAGGAGTTCTGCGTGCTGGTGCGGCTGG
>JAKZWH010000318.1:0-3631 GCA_047515615.1 Acidimicrobiales bacterium
CCCCTACACCCGTCACCCGGCCGCTACCGCGGCCGGGTGACGGGTGTAGGGGTTGGTGACCGGGCCCAGGCGGATGGTGCTGGTGGCCCGGGCCGCGGCGCCCAGCACCGCGTACACGTCGAGCATCAGGCCCTCGTCTGCCACCATGCAGTAGGAGTAGCCGAGTTCCTCGGCCAAGACGATGGTGTCAACGAGTTCGGCCGAGCCCATGGTCGGGACTACTTGCAGACCTAGAGCGATCGAATGGGCGCTCACGGTTGGGCCTCGCCGGTGGGGTCGTTTGTCGTGCTCACGGTTGGGCCTCGCCGGTGGGGTCGTTTGTCGTGCTCACGGTTGGGCCTCGGCCCCGGGGTTGTGCGCGATGCTCACGGTTGGGCCTCCGCCCAGGGGTCCCTCACCGGGCGGATCACGACAGGACCGATGTCGATGCGGCGGTCGGTTCCGACCAGGTCGGCCACCAGCTCGCCCACTCCGGCGGCGGGCATCATGCGCTCGCGCACGTGGTCGGGGGCCTTGTCTGCCCACAGCTCGGTGTCGATCTGCGCGGGGCACACCGTGATCACCCTGATGCCGTGGTCCCGGCCCTCCAGTCGCAGCACCTCGCCCAGGGCGTTGAGGCCGCCCTTGGAGGCGGCGTAGGCGGCGTTGCCCTCGAACGCCTGCACCGCGGCGATGCTGCTGATCAGCACGATCTGGCCATCCGAGGCGGCCAGAGGCTCCCACCCGGCCCGGGTGAGGGCCATGACCGCGCTCAGGTTGATGTCGATGACGTGCTGCCAGTGGTCCGCGGTGACCTCGGGAGCCGGAGCCTTCTCGAAGACGCCGGCACTGTGCACGATCACATCGAGCCGGCTGTGCGCGGCCACCGTCTCCTCGATGACCCGCTCGGGCTCGCCGGTCGCGGTCAGGTCGGCTGCCAGGACAGTCGCCGGGCCGCCCAGATCCGCAGCGGCGGCCTGAAGCCGGTCCTGCCGTCGGCCCACGAGCACGCAGTGGGTGCCCCGGGCCGACAGCGCGGCGGCGCAGGCTCGGCCGATGCCTGAGCCGCCGCCGGTGACGATGGCCACGGGGGCGGCGTCAGGGCCGGTCATCGGCGGGGGGCCGCCGCCGGCGCGGTGTCAGGGCGGGTCATCGACTGCTCATCCGAAGAAGGAGGCGGCCAGCACCTCGGTGTTGATCCGGCCGGCGCTGAAGGTGCGGCCGCTGGCCAGGTTGGTGAGGTGGATCTCGGCCGGCGAGTGCAACTTGATGGGGATCTCGTAGAAGTCCCGCCCGGCGTCCTCGTAGATCTCGATGAACGGGCGGCCGTAGGCGGAACTGGCCGCCGACACCACCCGGTCGACGATCTCGGCGCACTGGGCGTCGTCGGCTTCGACTGTGACGTTGGAGATGCCACCGTACAGCAGGCTGTCGTTGATCCGGCCCATCGACAGGAGGTCGTCGTCCACCAGGGGCGGCACCACCCCCAGGCCGTACGCATAGCGCAGTCCTCTCAGGTCCATTCCCTCCTCGGCCAGCCGGTGTATGGACTGCTCCACGATGCGGGCCGCCACCTGCACCGCGGTCACCAGGCTGCGATTGGGGGCGAACAGCACGTACAGGTCGGCTGGATCGACCCGGCACGCCGACGCGATCATGGCGGCCATCTCGGTCGGGGGCGGGTCCGAGGTCTGGATGGCCACCACCGCCTCGTGGTGGTCGTCGCGGTAGTCGACCCACTCGAAGTAGTGGTCGAGGCTGTCGCGGTTCAGGGCTCGTCCCGGCCCGGCCAGGATGGCGGCGTGCTCGGTGCCGGGTGCCTGCAGGCGCCATCCCGCGATCTGCGACGCCACGCAGGCCTCGATGGGGTGGTCGATCATCACCCGCACCGCGGTGAGCATCCGCCCGGCCAACGCGAAGGGCTCGTAGCTGACGATGCCGAGGCCGCCGAGGCTGGCCAGCGTGTACAACTGGGCGGCTCTCCAGCCTCCCTTGGCCTCCAGTCCCATGTCGATGACGGTGGTGCCGTTGGCCAGGCGGCTCACGGCCACGCCCAGCGCGTCGGCCTCGTCCAGAATGAGCCGGACCGTCTTCATGGCCTCGCGATTGACGCTGATCATGGTTGCCTCCTAGTTCGCCAACTCACCGGCCAGCCGTGATGGTCGGGTCGGCGACGTGTCCGATGAACAGGATCGCACCCGAGTACCGGTCACGGCATGCGGGCTCCCAACCCTGACGCCCCTTCATCGGTGGCCGCTGCACCGAGAGGGTTGCCTCAGGCCGGAGTGGACTCGCGGGCGCCGAGGGCGGCATCGACCGGGATTATGGCGCCATTCAGGTAGCTGGCTTCGCTCGATGCCGTGAACAGGATGGCGGCGGTGATCTCCTCGGGCCGCCCGAACCGGCCCTCGGGGATGTGGCGCTGGACTGCGGTCTGCACGTCGGGATCTCTCATCCCGGCCAGCAGCGCCTCGGTGGCGATAAGTCCTGGCGCCACCGCGTTGACTCGCACGCCCTTGGGGCCCAGTTCCAGGGCCATGGCCCTGGTGAGCCCCTCCACCGCGCCCTTGGACGCGACGTAGGCGCAGCGGTTGACCACCGCCAGTCGGGCCAGGATGGAGCTGACGTGGACGATGGCGCCGCGGCCCCGCTCGACCATGCCGGCCGCCACCAGCTGGCTCAGCTGGAACAGCCCCCTCACGTTGGCCTGCCACACGGTGTCGAAGGCCTCCAGCGACAGGTCGAACATCGACGAGCGGTCGATGAGGGCGGCGTTGTTTACCAGGATCGACACCGGCCCCAGCGACGCCTCCACCTCCTGGGCGAGTCGAGCCACGTCAGCCTCGTTGCCGATGTCGGCCTGGAACACCTCGGCCGTGCCGCCCGCGGCGACGATGGTCTGCCGGGTGGCGGCCGCACCGTCGGAGTCGCTGCGGTAGTTGACCGCGACCCGGGCACCCTCGGCCGCGAACGCCTGGGCGGTGGCCGCCCCGATGCCCCGCGACGAGCCAGTGACCAGCACGATGTCGCTGTCGAAGCGGTCGGGCCTCATCGCTCGCCTCCCCGGATGGCGGCCGCCTCGGCCTCGTCGGACGCGATCACGGCCAGCACGGTTCCGACGTCGACGGTCTCGTCCTCGTCGACGAGGATCCGGGCCACCACTCCGGCGCATGGTGCCTCGATGTCGTTCTCCACCTTCTCCGTCTCCACCTCGGCGATCACCTCGCCCTGCACCACATGGTCGCCCTCATCGACGTACCAGGCCACAACCGTGGCGTCCTCCATGGTCAACCCCCACTTGGGCAGGATCACATTCGTGGCCACGCAGTTCTCCTAACGAATCATCTGGTCAGTGCCGGCCCGCGAGGTCAGTAGTCGGCGGCCTTGCCGATGGCGGCGGCGATGTCGGCCTCGCCGGGGAGCACCACGTGCTCGAGGGGCACCGAGAAGGGAATGGGGGTGTCGAGGCCGTCCACCCGCACCACCGGGCCTCGCAGGTCGGCGAAGCACTCCTCGCTGATGCGGGCGCTGAGCTCGGCGCCGAGCCCGCCGATGCGGGGCGCCTCGTTGGCCACCACGACCCGGCCGGTCTTGGCCGCCGAGGCCAGCCCCGTTTCGGCGTCGTAGGGGCGGATGGTGCGCAGGTCCACGA
>JAKZWH010000319.1:0-8828 GCA_047515615.1 Acidimicrobiales bacterium
CCAGCAGCTCCTCGGGGCCGAGGTGCTGGGTCCGCAGATGGATCAGGCCGGTGACGCCCTCGGTCGACACGATGGCCTGGCGTATCGCGTCGGCATCGGCCGCGGTGGCGCCCTCGCCCAGCAGCAGGCTGCGCATCTCGACCGCCAGCACCACCGCGATGAGCCCGAGAAGCACGCCTATCGACAGTGTGCCGACGCCGTCCCACACCGGGGCGTCGAAGACCACCGCGATCGCCAGCGCCCCGAGGGCCAGCACCAGGCCCACGAGCGCGCCCAGATCTTCGAGCAGCACCACCGGGAGCTCCGGGGTCCGCGCGCTGCGCACGAAGCGCACCCAGGACGCCTTGCCGCGCACCCGGTTGGCTTCGATCACCGCGGTGCGCATCGACAGGCTCTCGAGCACGATGGCCACGCCCAGCACCCCGAAGGCCCACGCCGGCGAGTCGATCTCGTGGGGGTGGCGGATCTTGGAGATCCCCTCAGTCAGGGCGAACAGCGACCCGACGGTGAACAGCACGAGGGCCACCACGAACGACCAGAAGTAGCGCTCGCGCCCGTAGCCGAAGGGATGCTGCTCGGTGGCCTCGCGGCGGGCCAGTCGCCCTCCCATCAGCAGCAGGGCCTGGTTGCCGGTGTCGGCGACGCTGTGGATGGCCTCGGCCAGTATCGAGGAAGCCCCGGTGAAGGCGAAGGCCACGAATTTGGCAACGGCAATTCCGAGATTGGCAAAGAAGGCGGCGAGGATCGCCTTAGTTCCGCCGCCCGCCGCCATGGGCGGCAAGGCTAATGGCGTGTCGTCCAGCGGCCCGCGCTCGGTGCGCGATCTTTCTGCTCGCCGGCAACTCTGTGCAGGGAGAGGCGCCGGTGCCGGTAGCTTCACGGCGATATGACTACTGTCTTCGCTGCTCCCGACGATCTGCTGGGCGCCGCAGGGCAGCATCTCGGTCACAGCGACTGGATCACCGTCGACCAGGCCCGCATCGACATGTTCGCCGAGGCCACCGGCGATCATCAGTGGATCCATGTCGATCCCGAAGCAGCGGCGGCCGGGCCGTTCGGGGCCACGATCGCGCACGGCTATCTCACCCTGGCGCTCACCAACCTGCTGCTGCCCCAGATCGTGCGGGTGGAGGGCATCTCGATGGGCGTCAACTACGGCGTCAACCGGGTGCGGTTCCCGCAGCCGGTGCTGGTCGGTTCGCGGCTGCGGGCTTCGGCGACGCTCACGTCCGCCGAGGAGCTGCCCGGTGTTTCGGGCGTGCAGACGGTGATCACGATCACCGTGGAGATAGAGGGTCAGGCCAAACCCTCCTGCGTCGTCGAGTCGGTTAGCAGATTCCTGCGCTGAGAGTTCTGGACAGACCCGTGCTGCAAGTTCTCACTGACCTGTGCCGCTCATGCGGTTAGCCAGCCGGACCATAGCGGCGGCGCTGGCTGCGCTGGTTGTGTGGTCGACCGTCGCCGTCGCGCAAGAGCCCGTGCCCGTGCCCGAGGCTGAGACCGAGCCCGAGGCCGGGGCTGAGACCGAGGCCGATCGGGCGGTGTGCGCGGAGGCGCCCGCGGTCTTCGACTTGCTGTGCCGCAGCTACGAGGTGCTCAAGGAGCACTACGTAGACGACGTGCCCGACGAGGATCTGGCCGCGGCAGCCGCCAGGGGAGTGCGCGAGGCCGGGCTGGCCCCGCGCGGCGAGCAAGATGAGGCAGCCCCGCTATGCGCACTGCCCGCGCCCGCATTCGAGCAGACCTGCATCGAGATCGACGCGGTGGGCGACACTGCGGCCGCGGTGGGGGCTGCCTCCACGGAGATGTTCGCGTTCCTAGGCGACCCCAACACCTTCCTGATGTCTCGCTCGGAGTACGAGGCGCTGCTGTCGCGCCTCGAGGGGGGCACGCCCTACTCGGGCATCGGCCTGGGCTTGGGCCTGCTGGACGGCACCGTGCCCTGCCGAGCGCTGTCGGAGAGATGCCGTCTGGCTGTGGCCGAGGTGTTCGCGAACAGTCCGGCCGAGCGGGCCGGACTGATGGCTGATGACATCTTGGTTTCGCTGGACGACTATGTGCCGTCCGGGTCGGGCTGCGGCTTGGGCGGTCTCGGCAGCTTCGAGCCTGGCGCCCGGGTGAGGGTCGTCGTCGAGCGGGACGGCCTTGAGATGACTCTCATGGTCGAGGCCGACCTGGTGTATATCCCTGCCGCAGATGGCCGGACGGTGGCGGGCAAGATCGGGTACCTGCGTCTCCGCTCATTCGGCGCCCGCGCCGACCGTGCACTCGCATGGGAGCTGCAGAGCCTGCTCGATTCCGGCATCGAGGCTCTGGTCGTCGACCTGCGGGACAACCCAGGGGGCTTCCTTCGGACCGTCATCAACATCGCCAGCATGTTCCTCAACGACCGGCAGGTCGTCATCCAGGAAGTGTCCAGGCTCGACACCCTCCAGCACTTGGTCACCGGGCACGGCGGTCTCCCGAACCCTGCCGCGCTTCCCATCGCGGTGGCGGTGGACCAGTCGTCGGCCTCGGCGTCGGAAGTGCTGACGCTGGCTCTGCGCGATCACGGCCGAGCCATTGTGGTGGGGACGACCACCTACGGCAAGAACACCGGCCAGATCACCCAGGCTGTGGAATCGCGCCACGGCACGCTGCTGGGAGGCGCCCGCGTGACCGTGTTCAGGTGGTTGGGCCCCGATGGCGCGAGCGCCGCGGGAGGGATCGAGCCAGACATTGAGCTCGACCTCTCGGGCTGCTGGCATCCGCTCGGGCTCACCCGCCAGGTGGCGGCCGCGGCGGGGCTGCCCGGAGTCGCGCCGGCCGACATCGAACTGGGCACCGAGCGCTACGAAGCCGTGGAGGCGCTGACTGCAGACGGCGTGCTTGCAGGCACCGGGTGCGGGCCTGGGCTCTTCTGTCCCGGCGATCCCATTCCCCGTTGGTTGATGGCTGTGTGGCTGGTGCGCGTCGTGGACGGCCAGGACCCCGAACCGGTGGACGTCTCGAGGTTCGCCGACGTGGATGCCAGCCCGTGGTGGGCCGCGCATGTGGAGCGTTTGGCGGAGTTGGGCATCACCGTGGGATGCGTGAGCGAGCCGGCTCAGTACTGCCCCGACGATCCGGTGACGCGGGCTCAGACGGCCACGTTCCTCAAACGAGCCTTCCTTCTCGATCCTGCCATCCCGGCGGGATTCGACGACACCGACGGCAGCGTCCATGAGGCCGCCATCGACGCGTTGTACGCCTCAGGAATCACGGTGGGCTGCTCGACCGAACCACTGAGTTTCTGCCCGCACCAGGCCACCACCCGGGGTCAGATGGCGCTGTTCCTAGAGCGGGTCCGCAACCGCTTCAACTGACAGCCGGGGGCGCAGCGGCCCGGCCTCTAGCCTGTGGGGTGATGACGAAGCGGAAGCGGCGGGTTGCCGCCGGTGTGGGCGCGGGCAGCATCCCCGCATCGGATCCGCCGGTGCGGGCGGGACTGGTGAGCTCTCAGCGGCGGGTACCCGCCAGCATCGAGCGCCCGCCCTATTCCCGCCGACCCGGCGGCGAGCCCGGCCCGTCGGTGTCCTCTGTGGTGCGGACATCGGAGGAGCTGCAGGCCATGCGCCGGACCGGGGCCCTGGCGGCTGAGGTTCTGATCGCAGCCTGCGGCCAGGTGCGGGCCGGGATCACCACCGACGCCATCGACCGGTTCGTTCACGACGCGGCCGTGGCCGCGCGTTCATATCCCAGCCCCTTGGGATATCGCGGCTATCCGAAGTCGGTGTGCACGTCGGTGAACGAGGTGATCTGCCACGGGATTCCCGACTCGCGCCGGCTGGCCTCCGGCGACATCATCAACATCGACGTGACCGTGTACCGCGAGGGCGTGCACGGCGACACGTCGGTGACGTTGATGGTGGGGGAGGTGGACGAGCACTCCCGGCGGCTGGTGGACGAGACGCGCGTCGCCCTGAACAGGGGCATCGGCGCGGTGAGGGCCGGCGCGGCCGTGTCGGAGATCGGTCGGGCCATCGAGGCCCACGCCTCCAGGCACCGCCTCGGTGTGGTGAGGGAGTTCATCGGCCATGGGGTGGGCACCGAGTTCCACTCCGGTCTGCAGGTGCCCCACTACTACGACCGCCGGGCCACCACCGTGCTGGAGGAGGCGATGACCTTCACCATCGAGCCGATGCTCACGCTTGGCTCGCCCCAGGTGGCGATGTGGGACGACGGGTGGACCGCGGTCACTCTCGACGGCCGCCGCACGGCCCAGTTCGAGCACACCTTGGCCTGCACCGCCGACGGAGCAGAGATCCTCACCCGCACCGCGGCCGGCGAGTGCGCCCACGAACTGTTCACCGAGCCGGTCGGCTAGCGGGGACAACCTCCCCGGTTGTCACGACTAGTCGAAGAGGTCTGAGCGGGAGCCCATGGGTTGGCGACCGGGGCTGGGGTTGGGGACGAGCACTTCGCATTCCATGGCGTCGGGGTCGCGGAAGAACAGGCTGAGCTTGCGCCCGAAGTCAGTGACGGTGCCGTCGGTGGCGCCGGCTTCAGTCAGGCGTTGCCGTATCTGCGTGAATTCGTCAAGGTCGGCGGCCCGCAGGCCGATGTGGTCGAGCCGGCCTCGTCCGAACATGGGCGTCTGGTGGTCGGCTTGGCGGTTGTCCTTGATCTCGAACACGTTCAGTTCGCTGCTCGGTCCGATGTTGATGATTGTCATGCGAGGCCCGCCGGGGTACTCCTCTCCGTCGAATTCGACGGTGGCTCCAAACATGTCGATGTAGAAGCGCTGCAAAGCGTCGGAGTCGTTGGTGATGACGGCGACATGGTCAAGTCCCACGGTCAGCATGGCGTAGTCCCTTCTTGGTTGCAGAAATACCGAAAGCACGGCAGACGTGCGTCGAGCCCGGGCGCCGCGATCTCAACTGTACTGGGCCGTCACACGGTGGGCGGAAGGCGCCGTAGACGGGCAGCGCCCGTCGTGCAGCGGCTGAACCCGCACAGGCGGAAGAATGTCAGTGTCGCTGGCTGGCTCAAACCATCGGGAGTCGACGGTCTGGGCCAGCCGCCGCCCCGGGCTACGGCTCCGGGCGCTCCGGCAGCGTGCCGGTCCTGTCCGTGGCCGTGGGGGGGTTCAATGCAGTTTCGTCGAGCGGGACAGCAAGCGAAGGGTCGTCCAAGACCGCCTCAATACGAGCTAGAAGCTCAGGGTCGCGCCAGACAGCCCGCTCGGCCTCGCTGGAGTCGTCCGGGGCGGCATTATCGGTGCGGATGGTCTCGTGAGCGCAGTGACCGGGTTCGCTCGATCCGCTTCCGTCGGCAGTGGGAGCAGCCCTCAGGGATGTATATTCACTCACTATTACACCTTATCAGGATTTGTAGTGATGTTAGATGCATCTATTGTATCAGACGTTGCCACATCCGACAGCGTAGATGTTGGCAGGCAGCAGCCGAGGGGATCCATATGACGGACATGCCAGTGTGGGTCGAAGCAGCCGTGAACGACGAGCTGCGCAAGCTCAGGGACAACCCGCGGTTGGAGGTGCTCGCCGAGAGGGTCGCCGTCAAGGTCGTCGCTATCAAGGACGATCCGGGGCGAGAACGCGGGAAATCCGAGGTACTGCGGCTTCCCCGGCATCCACCTGTTCGCTCGTTGAGGGTCTACGGCTCCGGCGAGGGCCGTCTCGTGCTGTGGCAGCAAGTAGATGGCAAGGTTCTGATACTCGGCATTGTGCCCATCGAGTGACGAGCGCACTGGGCGGCGAGCCCGATCCGGCCATGTTGGGCCTGGTCGCCGGCGATGAAGCCCAAAGACTCGGTCCCCGGGCCCGCTCCCACCAGGGTGACGACAACCGCTGGTGATGCAGGGACGGCAGATGTTATACCAGATTGGTATAATCGTGGCCATGGACTTGAACGTGAAGGGTCTCGACGACGAGGTGGGGAAGCGGCTGCGGGAACAAGCCGCAGCCGCCGGACTGTCGGTGCAGCAGTATTTGCGCGACCAATTGACCCGTATTGCGTCGCGCCGCTCACCGGCTGAGTTCGCCCGAAGCTGTGAGCCCATGAGCCGGGCCGACTTTGAGGCGATCCGGCGACGCTTGCGTGACATCGACACTGCATAGCGTCGTTTGCGACGCCGGCGGGGTGCTCGTGGCGTCGGGCTCCCTCGAAGGCACTGCGCCGTCGGGCGCGGAGATCCTGGCTCTCGACTGGTCTGCGGTGACCATCGGACGCTTCCTCGCAGCTCGTCACGAGGGCCGCGCCGACACGATCCAAGTTGAGATCGGTCTTGCGTTGTCGACGGTGGACGAATGGTTCCCGGTGCGCACGATTGTCGCAGAGACGCTCGCCCGAGCCGGGCTGGAAGCAGTCGACGCTCTCGATTCGTGATCGGCGCTGGTTCTGGCCGAACATCTCAACCTGCCGCTGTTCACCGCGTCCGACGAGGTGAACAGCGATCGAGTCGAAATACGCAGGCCCTGGTAGTTCGAGCTTCGTGATCGCCGGCTTCAACCGAACTCACCGATGCGTCGCCCTTGTCCGAACTCAGCCTGGTAGTTCGAGCTTCGTGACCGCCGGCTTCAACCGCTAGCTCCGGTCGTCGAATCAAAGATCTCTCGCAGAAAACGAATGTCTTCCGCAAGATCAGCGGGCGGCGGCATCGACGGCGGCGCCCGGGCCGGCAACCCCAACTGGACGCTGCTCAACACGCTCACCCCGACCTGAAACGCGAGCCGCAATTGCTCGGCCCTCCATTGAAGCAAGGTGTCTGATTGAGCGTGAGCGCCGGGGCCTCGAAGTCTGGCCGAGCAATTGTTCGGCCCTCCATTGAAGCCCCCGCTGGCCGGGCGTTTGCCGGCCCTCCCTCCAAGCGCGGTGACCAGGCTGATCGGAGCAGGGTCTGGCCCCCCACAGCCAGCGCGCCGCTTGGTTGGCACTGTTGTCGCTAGCGCTCCCTGAGGCTGGTGTCTGCGGTCTCGGTCGCTCGACAGGAAGTGTTAGCTCATCACGAAATCGGGATCCCCGAAACCGCGATTAGGATCATCCAAAAACCGCGATTGCGAAGCCTAGAAAATCGCGATTGTAGATGATGAGGGCGTATGCTCGCCGGTTGGGAGTCTCCGCATGTCTGATCGTCTCACACCGCCGGGATACATGCCCCGTATCGCTGACGGCGAGGTTGAGCGTGCCTTACGCGCCTCGTCGGCGGTGGTCGTTGAGGGACCGCGCGCCTGCGGCAAGACATGGACCGGCCGGCGCTTCGCCCGCAGCGAAGTGCCGTTTGACGCCGTCTTCGAGAACCGGCTTGCCGCGCAGGTCTCTCCCAGAGAACTGCTAGAGGGACCGGTGCCCCGCCTTCTCGACGAGTGGCAGCTTGCTCCCGACGTGTGGAACGCGATGCGGCGCGTCTGTGACGACAGGCCAGAGAAGGGCCAGTTCATCTTGACGGGATCAGCCGACCCGCCCGACGACGCCACTCGTCACTCCGGCGCGGGCCGGATCATCCGGGTTCGGATGCGTCCGATGACCCTGTTCGAGAGCGGGGAGTCGAGCGGAAGCATTTCTCTCAGCGGGCTACTCGCCTCCGAGCGGAGCTCTGCGCCCGCATCCGACATGCGGCTCCCCGACATCGTGGACTTGGCCTGCCGCGGCGGCTGGCCTGGCCTGATACGCGACTCACCAGCGGTGGCTCAGAGGCAGCTTCGCGGCTACTTGGACGAGATCAGCCGGACGGACATCTCCCGGGTTGACGGCATCGTCCGTGATCCCGCGGGAGTTCGCCGACTGCTGGCGTCGCTGGGGCGCAACACGGCAACAGACGTTGCCTTCAAGACGCTCGGCGAGGACGCTGGCGGCAACGGCGAGACTCTGCACACCGAGACGGTCAAGAGCTATCTGGCCGCGCTGGCCCGGCTGTTCGTCGTGGAAGAGTTGAGGGCGTGGAAGCCGCATCTGCGCTCCAGAGCGGAGCTTCGCCTCCGACCCAAGCGCTGCTTTGTGGATCCGTCTCTGGCGGTGGCTGCGCTGCGAAGCAACTCAGAGCAGTTGATGCGGGATCTGAGCTTCTTCGGGCTGCTATTCGAGTCGATGGTGCTGCGCGACCTGAGCGTCTACGCGCAGGCCAACGACTGGGCCCTCTCGCACTACCGCGACAGCTCGGGCCTGGAGGTGGACATGATCCTCACGAGCCTGGACTACGGCCAGTGGGCCGCTGTGGAGGTAAAGCTCGGCGGCGATGAACTGATCGAGCAAGGCGTGAGGTCGTTGCGCCGGCTGCGCGACAGGGTGGACACCGAAAGGATGGGTGAGCCGAGCAAGCTCATGGTCGTCACCGCTGGCGGCTACGGCTTCGAGTTCTCCGACGGCATAGCGGTCGTCCCGATCACCGCGCTCGGGCCCTGATCGGCAGCGCGCCGCACACCGTCCCGACGACGGTTACCGCCTCACCACAGCCAGGAAGCAAGGGCGATGCCGAGCCGGTCTCGCGCCCCGACCAACTTGTAATCATGATACATTCGACTCCACATTCGGGACTCAAGAGCTATCATGTTGGGGAGCCGTTATGCACCGGGTTGAGAGCTATGTGGCGGGGTCCTGGCATCGCCCGCCCGACGGGGGCCGGCCGCTGCGCGACGCGGCCACCGGCGAGGTGGTTGCTGAGCTGTCGCCTGTGGGCATCGACCTCGTCGCAGCCGTCGAGCACGGGCGCACCGTCGGCGGGCCGGCGCTGAGGGAGCTGACCTTCCATCAGCGGGCCTCCATCCTGAGAAACGTCGCCAAGTTGCTGCTGGGCGACGACGCCAAGGAACCGCTCTACAACCTTTCGCACTGCACCGGAGCCACCCGCGGCG
>JAKZWH010000320.1:0-3820 GCA_047515615.1 Acidimicrobiales bacterium
GTGAACAAGATCGTCAACGCGGTGGCCCGGGCCGCCGAGGGCCTGCTGGGCATAGACCCCCTGACCGTCAGCACCCGCACCATCGCGGCCCTCGCCGACGGGGCCACCACCCGCGAGCTCGACGAGCTGAGCATCCGCACCGCGGCCGGGCTGATCGTGGAGGAGCCCAACTACTCCAAGCTCGCGGCCCGCATGCTGGCCACCTACATCGACAAGGAGGTCCGCAACCAGAACGTCCCCTGGTTCTCCGAGGCGATCGAGACCGGCCACCGGCTCGGGCTGATCAGCAAGGGCACGGCAGAGTTCGTGCGAGCCAACTCCCCCACCCTCAACGCGGCCGTCGACTCGGGCCGGGACCGCAACTTCGAGTTCTTCGGCCTGCGCACCGTGTACGACCGCTACCTGCTGCGCCACCCCGACACACGCCTCGTGATCGAGACCCCGCAGCACTTCATGCTGCGAGTGGCCTGCGGGCTGAGCCGCGACGCAGACGAGGCCGTCGCCTTCTACGACCTGATCTCGTCGCTGGCCTACCTGCCGTCGAGCCCGACGCTGTTCAACTCGGGCACGGTGCATCCGCAGATGTCGAGCTGCTACCTGCTCGACTCCCCCGTGGACTCCCTCGAGGGCATCTATCAGCGCTACACCGACATCGCCCGGCTCTCGAAGTACGCGGGCGGCATCGGCGTGGGCTGGCACCGGATCCGCTCCAAGGGATCGCTGATCAAGGGCACCAACGGGCTGTCCAACGGCATCGTGCCATGGCTCAAGACCCTCGACTCGTCGGTGGCCGCGGTCAACCAGGGCGGCCGGCGCAAGGGCGCGGCCTGCGTGTATCTCGAGTCCTGGCACGCGGACATCGAGCAGTTCCTCGAGTTGCGCGACAACACCGGCGACCACGCCCGGCGCACCCACAACATCAACCTGGCCAACTGGGTGCCCGACCTGTTCATGGAGCGGGTGGAGAAGGACTGGCAGTGGAGCCTGTTCGACCCCAAGAAGGTGCCCGAGCTCACCGACACCTACGGCAACGAGTTCCGGGCCATCTACGAGCAGGCCGAGGCTGACGGCCGCTTCGAACGCCAGGTCCCGGCCCGCCAGCTCTACACCCGGATGATGCGGACCCTGGCCGAGACCGGCAACGGCTGGATGACGTTCAAGGACGCCTCCAACGCCAAGTGCAACCAGACCGGACCCGGACCGGGGGGCGACACCAACGCCAGGGACCGGGTGGTGCACCTGTCGAACCTGTGCACCGAGATCATCGAGGTCACCAGCGCGCAGGAGACCGCGGTCTGCAACCTCGGGTCGGTCAACCTCGGCGCGTTCGTTCAGCCCACGACGGCAGCCTCCAACGGCAGCGCCCCGACGGGCTTCGACTTCAATCGGCTCGGCGAGGTGGTCCAGCTGGTGGTCGGCTTCCTCGACCGCGTAATCGACATCAACTACTACCCGACCGAGGAGTCCGCGGCCTCCAACCGGCGCTGGCGCCCGGTGGGCCTGGGCCTCATGGGCCTGCAGGACGTGTTCTTCAAGCTGGGTCTGGCCTTCGACTCCGCCGAGGCCCGCGCCCTCAGCCGCCGCATCTCAGAGGAGATCTACCTCAACGCCCTCTGGGCCTCCACGGAGCTCGCCGAGGCCAGCGGGGCCCACACGGGCTTCGCCCACACCAGGGCCGCGGCCGGCGATCTGCAGTTCGACCTCTGGGGAGCCGAGCCGTCCGACCCCGAGCGGTGGGCGCCGCTGCGAGCGCGGATCGCAAAGCACGGGCTGCGCAACTCTCTGCTGATCGCGATCGCCCCGACGGCCACCATCGCCGCCATCGCCGGCTGCTACGAGTGCATCGAGCCCCAGGTGTCGAACCTGTTCAAGCGCGAGACCCTCTCCGGCGAGTTCATGCAGGTGAACCGCTACCTGGTGGCCGAGTTGAAGGCCAGGGGCCTGTGGGGCGACAAGATGATCGCCGAGCTCAAGAAGGCCGAGGGCTCGATACAGCTCATCGAGCGCATCCCCGAAGATCTGCGGGCCGTGTATCGCACCGCGTGGGAGATCCCGCAGCGCTCGCTCATCGAGATGGCCGCCGATCGGGGCGCCTTCATCGACCAGAGCCAGTCGCTCAACCTGTTCATGGAGGCCCCGACCATCGGCAAGCTGTCGTCGATGTACATGCACGCGTGGAAGCAGGGCCTCAAGACCACCTACTACCTGCGGTCGAGACCTGCGACGCGGATCAACCAGACCACCACCAGCAGCAACGGCACCGCCGACGACGCGGAGGCCGCCGTGGCCTGCTCCTTGGAGAATCCTGAGACCTGCGAGGCGTGCGACTGATGGCCATCACCGACATTTCTGTGGATCATCTCGATCTCCCGGGCCGGGACTCTGCCGTCCCCACCCCTCCCGCAGGCGCCCAGCCTGATTCGGAGGCCGAGGCCCGGCCCGGGCAGCCCTCCGTCCGGTCCAACATCCTGGACGCGGGCTTCGACCTGACGCTGCGGCCCATGCGCTACCCGCAGTTCTTCGAGATGTACCGCGACGCGATCAAGAACACCTGGACGGTCGACGAGATCGACTTTTCCGACGACCTCGTCGACCTGGACCGCAAGCTCATGCCGGCCGAGAAGCACCTGATACGCCGCCTGGTGGCCTTCTTCGCCACCGGCGACTCGATTGTGGCCAACAACCTGGTCCTCAACCTCTACGAGCACATCAACGCGCCCGAGGCCCGCATGTACCTGTCGCGCCAACTCTTCGAGGAGGCGCTGCACGTGCAGTTCTACCTGAACCTGCTCGACAACTACATCCCCGACCACGACGAGCGGGCCGCGGCGTTCGCGGCCATCGAGAACATCCCGGCGATCCGGGCCAAAGCTGAGTTCTGCTTCAAGTGGATGGACTCGGTCGGCAACGGGCCGCTGCGCACCGCGGCCGACCGGCGCCGGTTCCTGATGAACCTGATCTGCTTCGCGGCCTGCATCGAGGGGCTGTTCTTCTTCGCCGCCTTCGCGTACGTGTACTTCCTGCGGTCCAAGGGCCTGCTCAACGGGCTGGCCGCTGGCACCAACTGGGTGTTCAGAGACGAGTCGATGCACATGAACTTCGCCTTCGAGGTGATCCGCACGGTGCGCGCCGAGGAGCCCGATCTGTTCGACGAGGAGCTGGGCCGCGACATCAGTGACATGATGGCCGAGGCGGTGGACGCCGAGCACCGGTTCGCGGCGGACCTTCTGGGCGAGGGCGTGCCGGGCATGTCGGTGGCCGACACCCGCTCCTACCTTGAGTACGTGGCCGACCAGCGGCTCATGCAGCTGGGCTTGGCCCGCCGCTTCGGCAGCCGCAACCCGTTCTCGTTCATGGAGCTGCAGGACGTGCAGGAGTTGTCCAACTTCTTTGAGCGCACCGTGTCCGCCTACCAGGTGGGCGTGGAGGGCGTGGTCTCCTTCGACGAGGATTTCTGACGCCGGCGCGGGATGTTTCGCGATGGCCGCTGATGTGATACACAGGGCGCCATGCTGAGATTCGCCGAGGAGATCATCCTGCTAATGCTGCACGACGACAACGGCAAGTTCGCGCACGTGCCGTCGTGGTCGATGGACCGGGCCCTCGCCGGGGCGGTGCTCATGGACTTGGCCTTGGAGAACCGGATCGACACCGACCCGGAGAACCTCATCCTGATCGACGCCACCCCCGTCGGCGACAGCCTGCTCGACCCGACCCTGGCCGAGATCGCGGCCGGCGACCAGCGCGACGCCCGCTACTGGGTGGAGCACACGGCCAAGAAGGGCGAGCAGATCCGCGAGGGGGCGCTGTCCCGTCTGGT
>JAKZWH010000321.1:0-2748 GCA_047515615.1 Acidimicrobiales bacterium
TCCCCGCCCCGGAAAGCCTCCCAGGCGCCGCTGATCCGCAGCAGCTTCTCTACCCTCTCGGTGGGCTGCGCGCCGTGGCGCAGCCAGTGCACCGCCCGGTCGTTGTCGATCCGCACCACAGACGGATCCTGGCGGGGCTCGTAGATCCCGATGATCTCGATGAAGCGACCATTGCGGGGGGCGCGGGCATCGGCGGCTACGACGCGGTAGGTGGGCTGCTTCTTCTTCCCCATCCGCATGAGGCGCAACTTGACGGCCAATGTGAATCCTCGGATCTGCTAGTCAACGTGACGAAGGGTCAATTGAACCCGGGCCAGTCACCCTTTTCCAACCCCGGAAGGGTCAGGGGCGCCTTTGAAACCGGAATCGGGCCCTTGGGCGTGGTGCGGCCGCTGCCGCTGCGCCGCTGGGAAGCGGGCGACTTCCCGCGGGATCGTCCCGCCTGCTTGGGCGATCTGGTCCTCGACGCGGCCCCCTTGGGTTTGTCGCCGAAGGAGCCGAGACCCCTCATCATGGTCCGCATCTGCTTGAACTGCTCGACGAGGGACTTGACATCGGCAGGACGGCAGCCCGAGCCGGCCGCGATGCGCTGGCGGCGGGGGGCGTCGATGATGTCGGGATCGGCCCGCTCCGCCGGCGTCATCGAGTGGATCATGCCGGTGATGCGGCTGATGCGGCTGTCGTCAATGTCGGCGTCGCGCAGCTCCCGGGGCACGCCGGGCATCATGGCGAGCAGGCTGCGCAGGTTGCCCATACCGAGAACCTGCTGCATGGTGGACAGGAAGTCGTCGAAGGTGAAGGTGCCCTCGAGCAGGCGGGAGGCGGTCTGTTCTGCCTCGTCGGCCTCGAAGACGGCCTCGGCCTTGTCGATGAGCGTCTCCACGTCGCCCATCCCCAGGATGCGGCTGGCGAGACGGTCGGGATGGAACGGCTCGAAGTCCTCCAGCTTCTCCCCGACCGAGGCGAAGGCGATGGGCCGGCCCACCACCTCCTTCACCGACAGAGCCGCGCCGCCGCGGGCGTCGCCGTCGAGCTTGGTGAGGATCACGCCGTCGAGGGCAAGCGTGTCGTGGAAGGCCCGCGCCGAGTTGACGGCGTCCTGGCCGACGGTGGCGTCCACCACCAGGAAGGTGTAGTGGGGCTTCACCGCCTTGGATATGCGGCGGACCTGGTCCATCATCTCGGCGTCGATGGCCAGCCGGCCGGCGGTGTCGACGATCACCACGTCGCGCCCCGTGCGGGTCGCCTCGGCCAGTGATGCCGACGCGGCCTTGACCGGGCTGCGGGGATGGCTGAACACCGGCACGCCGACACGCCCGCCGAGGGTGCGAAGCTGCTCGACGGCGGCGGGGCGCTGCAGATCGGCGCCCACCAGCAGCGGGCTGCGGCCCTGGCGGAGGAACCACTGGGCCAGCTTGGCCGCGTTGGTGGTCTTGCCCGACCCTTGGAGCCCGGCCAGCAGCACCACGGTGGGCGGCTTCGGCGCGTAGGTGACGGCCAGCCGCTCGCCGCCGAGGCTGGAGGTGAGCTCCGACAGCACGATCTTGACGACCTGCTGGGCGGGGTTGAGGGCCCCTGACAGTTCCTCGCCGATGGCGCGCTCGCGGATGCGCCCGGTCAGGCCCGTTACCACGTCGAGGTTGACGTCGGCCTCGAGCAGGGCCACTCGGATCTCCGTCAGAGCCGCGTCGACATGGTCGACGGAGAGCTTTCCCCGGCCCCGCAGCTTGGAGAAGACCGCTTCGAAACGGTTGGTCAGCGTGTCGAACATGGCCGAGTCACAATAGCGATCGGATGCCGACTTGATCGCTCGGTCCCAGCAGCGCCGGCCACGGCGCCCGGCCTCTCAGGTGAACAGGGCGTCCACGAACTCCGACTCGTCGAAGGTCACCAGGTCGGCGATGCCCTCGCCGACTCCGACGAGCTTCACCGGAACCCCCAGTTCGGCCTGGACGGCCACCACGATCCCGCCCTTGGCGGAACCGTCGAGCTTCGTGAGCACCACTCCGGTGACGTCGACGGCCTCGGTGAACTGCCTGGCCTGCGCCAAGCCGTTCTGGCCGGTGGTTGCGTCGAGCACCAGCAGCGTCTCGGTGACGACACCCGACCCCCTCTCGGCCACCCGGCGCACCTTCTGCAGCTCGGCCATGAGGTTCTTCGAGGTATGGAACCTTCCGGCGGTGTCGGCCAAGACCAGGTCGGCGCCTCGAGCCGCGGCTGACTCCACGGCGTCGTACACCACCGAAGCGGGGTCGGCTCCCGCCGCACCCCGCACAATGTGCGCCGACGAGCGTTCCGCCCACGTGGCGAGCTGTTCGGCGGCCGCAGCCCGGAACGTGTCCCCAGCCGCCAGCACCACTTGGGCGCCGCGGTCGGCCTCGCGCTTGGCCAGCTTGCCGATGGTGGTGGTCTTGCCGGTGCCGTTCACGCCGACGAAGAGCCACACCGACGGGCGCTGGCCGTCGCCTCGCCGGGCCAGCGAGCGGTCGAAGCCGCCGAGGCGCTCGCGCAACTCGGCCCGCAGGGCCGCGGTCGCCTCCTGTGACCCGGCGCCGTCCGGCCCGACCCGAGACTGGGCCGCGTCCACGATCTCGGAGCTGGTCGCCAATCCGACATCGGCTCGGATCAGCGCCTCGGTGACTTCGGTCCAGGCTTCCTCGGAGATGGAGGGCCGATCAAGCGCCGAGGCCAGCGAGCCCGCCAGCGCGGCCCTGGTCTTGCCCAGGCGTCCGCGCAGTGAGGGAGCCG
>JAKZWH010000322.1:0-4240 GCA_047515615.1 Acidimicrobiales bacterium
GGGCTAACCGGCGACTATGGAGTACCGCACCCTCGGCCGGACCGGCATCAGGGTGAATCCCTTGGGACTGGGCACCATGGTGCTCGGCCCTTGGGGCAACACCGACATCGAGGCCTGTCGTCGCGTCGTGTCTCGGGCACTTGACGCCGGGATCAATCTTGTCGACACCGCTGACGCCTACGGCGACGGAGCCACCGAGGAGATCATCGGTCCGGCGTTGAGAGGCCGCCGCGACGATGTGGTGCTGGCCACCAAGTTCCAGAACCCGGTCGGTAACCACAACGACCCGAACCGGCAGGGCAACTCCCGCCGGTGGATGACGACCGCCGTCGAGGACAGTCTGCGCCGCCTCGGCACCGACTACATCGACCTGTACCAGGTGCACCGGCCCGACCCTCATACCGACATCGCCGAGACGGTCGAAGCCATGAGCGACCTCGTGCGGGCGGGCAAGATCAGGGCCTGGGGCATGTCGACGTTCCCGGCCTCCGAGATCGTGGAGGCCCAGTGGGCCAGCCAGCGGTCGGGGGCGATCGGCCCCCACTGCGAACAGCCGCCGTACTCGATCATGTGCCGGGGGATCGAAAGGGACGTGCTGCCCGTCTGTGCCCGCTACCGCATGGGGGTTGTCACGTGGAGCCCCCTGTCGGGCGGTTGGCTCACCGGCAAGTACACCAGGGTCGATCCCGCCCCTCCGGGCAGCCGGGGCGACACCAATCCCGACCACTTCGACGGCGGCAACGAGGCCAAGTTCGATGCCGTGGAGAGGTTGCGCCCGATTGCTGCCTCCGCGGGCGTGTCGATGACCCATATGGCCCTGGCTTGGATCCTGGAGCATCCGGCGGTGACGGCTGTGCTCATAGGACCGCGGACCGAAGCCCAGCTTGAGGAACTGCTGGCCGTCGGGGACTTGCGTCTCGACGAGGACACCCTCGACGCGATCGATGCGGTGGTGCCACCCGGGCTGAACATCAACGACGCCGACACCTATTGGAGGCCGCCAGCGCTCGAACCGTCGGCCAGAAGGAGGCCCCGCTGAGCCCGGTTCGTCCGGGCCGGCGAGCAGGCAGACGATGAAGGGCAGATGATGAAGGGCAGACGATGAAGGCGATGCTGTACCACGCGTCGGGAGGGCCCGAGGTGTTGGAGTACAACGACGTGGCCGACCCGGTGCCGGGCGCGGGCGACGTGGTCCTCGACGTGGCGGTCACGGCCCTGAACCGGCTCGACGTGTTGCAGCGCAACGGCTGGTATCACGCACCGGGGTTCTTCTTCCCCCACATCGCGGGCATGGACATCGCCGGGGTTGTGTCAGAGGTCGGCGCCGAGGTGACCGAGTGGCAGCCCGGCGACCGGGTGATCGCGGATGCGTCCATGGTTGGCGTGCCCGAGAACTCCAAATACGCGGGCATGGGGGACCCCTACAGCGAGCTTGGCATCCTGGGCGCCACCCTCGACGGCGGCTACGCCGAGAAGTGCCTGGTGCCGGCTTCGCACTGCTACCGGGTGCCCGATCACATCACGATGGCGCAGGCGGTCACCTTCCCGACCGTGTGGATGACCGCGGGAAACGCCCTGTTCGGCGCCGGAGAGCTCACCGCGGGCGAGACGATGATGATCCACGCCGCGGGGTCGGGCGTGTCGGTGGCCGGGATCCAGCTGGCCAAGCACGCCGGCGCCACCGTGCTGGCCACCGCCGGGACCGACGCCAAGTGCGAGCGGGCGCTGGAACTCGGCGCCGACCACGTGCTCAACAACCGGACCTCCGATGTGACCGGCTGGGCCATGGAGGTGACGGGCGGCCGGGGCGTGGACTTGGTGTTCGACCACGTGGGTACCGCTCTGTTCACCCAGTCGCTGTTCTCGCTGGCCGTCAGGGGCCGGCTGGTCAACACCGGCAACGCCTCGGGAGACACCGCCACCATCGGGTCGCTGGGCCACCTGTTCCACATGGGAATCAAGATCATCGGATCCGATCTCTATCGCCCCGAAGCGGTGGGCCCGCTGTGGAGCACGTTCTGCGAGGGTGTCGGCTCGGGCCGGTTCACCGCGGTGGTCGACTCGGAGTTCCCGCTGGCGGAGGCGGCCCAGGCCCAGCAGAAGATGCTGGACAGCGACTTCTTCGGGAAGATCCTGCTGCGCCCCTAGCCCAGCCCGCGAGCGGATGCGGCAGTTCGCCGCGCTGTTCGCGGAAATGCGTCCATATGCCCGAAGTCTGCACACAGAATGCGGGGCCGGGGTTTCAGGAGGCGGTGCCGGCCAGGTCCAGGGTGGCGTGGAGCAGGACCTCGGCGCCCCGGCCGGCGGCGTCGGGCTCGATGGATTCGGCTTCGTTGTGGGAGAGCCCGTCCTGGCAGGGGACGAAGATCATCCCGGTGGGCGCGCGAAGGGCCACATGGCAGGCGTCGTGGCCCGCGCCCGAGCCGATGCGCTCGTAGGAGTAGCCGCAGCGTTGCGCGGCCGACTCCACGGCCCGCACGCACTCGTCGTCGAAAACGACCGGAGCGCAGTCGTTGATGACCTCGATCCAAGGCTGGCAGCCGTGCTCGGCAGCGGCTCGGGCAGCAAGGTCCCGCAGGCCGGCCTCCATCTCGTCGAGCACCGCCGCGTCGGGATGGCGCACATCGATGGTGAACGCGATGTGGGCGGGCACCGTGTTGGGTGACACCGGCTCGGAGCGGAACTGGGCCGGTGTGACCCGAACCTCGGGGGAGTGTCCCGCGGCCATCTCGTAGAGGCCGCTCAGCACCGCGGCTAGGGGCCGGGCCGGGTCGGCGCGGCGGTCCATCGGCGTTGTGCCCGCGTGGGCCGGGAAGCCCTCCAGGGTCACGGTGAACCAGCGGATCCCCTGCACACCGGTGACCACCCCGATCGAGGAGCCGCTGGCCTCCAGGATCGGGCCCTGCTCGATGTGCAGCTCCAGGTAGGCCCGCAACGGCTTGCCGAAGGCGGCGGTGCCGGCCCAGCCCAGGCGGTCGAGCTCGTCGCCCACGCTGATCCCGGAGCGGTCGGTGAGGGTCCGCACCGACTCCAGGTCCATCACCCCCGCCCAAACCGAGGAGCCCATCATCGACACCGCGAAGCGCGACCCCTCCTCGTTGGTCCACACCGCCACCTCGACCGGTGCGCGGGTCTGGACCTCATGGTCGTTGAGCGCCTCGACCACCTCGAGCCCGCCCAGCACGCCGTACACGCCGTCGAAGCGCCCGCCGGTGGGCTGGGTGTCGAGGTGGCTGCCGAGCACAACCGGCGAGGCGTCGGGGTCGGCGCCTGGACGCCTGGCGAAGAGGTTTCCCACTCCATCGAGCTCTATCGAGCAGCCGGCCCGCTCAGCCCAGCCAATGAACAGCTCCCGGCCCGCCTTGTCGTCGTCGGAGAGGGCCTGCCGGTTGGAGCCCCCCGCCGGGGTCGCCCCCACCGCGGCCATGTCCATCAGCCGCGACCACAGCCGGTTGGAATCGGTATGCACATCGGTCATGGCCCGAATTCTCCCATGGCGTCGACGAGCGCAACACGCATGGCGTCCACAATCTCATCGAACTGCTCCGGCCCGGCAATGAGCGGAGGCGTGGGCCGCCACCGTCGATTTCGGCCTCCGCTGAGACTCGGATCGAATGTGGCATTATAGTGCTATGATTATGGCATGCGCATTCGAATCAGCACGACGGTCAGCGGAGAATTGTTGAGCAACGCCCGGACTGCTCTTCCCGAACTGAACGACGCCTCCCTGATGGATCGTGCCTTGGCCGCATTGTGCGCCGAGCATCGAGCCGCCGAGATCGACCGCTCCTACAAGATCTTCGGTGAACTCCCGCTTGACACCCAGGACGAGTGGGGGAACCTGGCGGACTTCTTGGACTCGGCTGGAGCCGTGTGAACGACCTGCCGCTGCGAGGCGAGATCTGGTGGTGCGAGGTCCGCGACATGCACAGGCGACCGGTGGTCGTGCTGTCCCGGGATGCCGCCATCGCCGGCCTGCGGCGAGTCGTCGCCGCTCCGTGCAGCACGGTGGACCGCAGCCTCGTCACCGAAGTCCGTCTCGAGCCGGGTGACGATCCGGTAGGCCACCCATGTGTGGTGCAACTGGATTCTGTGTTCAACACCTCGGTTGCCAGCCTCACCTCCCGCCTGGGCCGGCTCAGCGGCCTTCGAATGCAGCAGGTTTGCGCCGCACTCGTCGCTGCAATCGACTGCAGGTGACGACAGAGCAGGCTCGATGCTGAGCCGCCCATGATGGGTG
>JAKZWH010000323.1:0-6748 GCA_047515615.1 Acidimicrobiales bacterium
CTCCATGACCGCGTAGTAGGTCTCGAAGGCCTCCTTGAAGCCTGGGAGCCGCTCGGCGTCGGGCCAGACGTTGGGAGCGAAGAAATCCTCCCGACCCTCGCGAAGACCAGTGCGGCGAGCAGCCTCCCGATCGTCGAACCGGTTGCCAAGAAACAGCTCTGCCAGGTCAGGCGGCGTTTGCTGGCCTCGCGACAGCGCCAGCGTGCTGCTCTGCGCAGGCTTGAAGCCCCGCCGATTGCTCGTAGTGCTCACGAACTCCATCTTCTTCTCATGCGGCATGGAGAAGAAGGCCCGCGCGGCAGCGTCGACGTCCCGGATCACCTCCTCACCGACACCGTGCCCTCTGATCACCAAGAAGCCCACGTCCTCGCAGGCCCGCCTGATCGCGTCCACAGCCTCCTCACGGCGCGGCCCCGGCTCGAACGCTCCCTCCAGATCAACCAGCGGCACCCGGGACACCACTCCCGTCGAGAGCGTCATGCCTCAGCCCTCCTCCGGCGTCCCCCCTCTTCAGACATGCGGCGCCAGCTTAGATGCGCACCCGCAGCGGTGTCCCTCTCAGTACATGATCCTCTCCAGCATCGACAGGATCCATCCGCCCGATGTGGTTGTCTCGTGGTGAGGCGGGTCATCCGGGGACGTGCAGGTGGGTATGCACTCGATTTGGGCGTTGTAAGTCGGCTGATGGAAGAACGCTATGGAGACCCGGTCGCCCAGGTCTCCCCCGGGGGCGACCGGGGACCGCGGCGTCGTCGTCGACTTCTGAGGCTCATGGTGCCAGCCGTGCCGGGCGCTGCGCCCCCACCTCGAGCGGCTCGCGGCCGACCACGCCGGCGCCTGGCGGGTGGTGTCGGTCCGGGTCGAGGACAACGAGGACTTGGTCGAGGCGTGGTCGGTGCAAGCTACGCCAACCCTCCTCTACCTGCGCCAGGGCCAGGAGGTGCACCGCCCGACGGGCGCGGTCACCCCCTCGTCGGTGGCGGAGGCGATGCTGGCCCACGCCTGACCGACGCCCCTCCGTCAGGCGACTACGGCGACCGGGGTGCCGATCGGGGCCCACTCGTAGAGCTGTGCGGCCTTGTCGTTGCGCTGGCGGATGCAGCCGGCCGAGCGGAACTGCCCGAGTTCGTCCTCGGTCTGGATCGGCGCGGCGTGGGAGTCGTTGGGGATCGAGTGGAACCCGATGGCCGCGCCGCTTCGGCCCCGAGCGAAGCGCACCATGTGCTTCATGGTCACGCCCGGGGTGAACGACCAGGCGTGCACCGACTTGGAGAACACTCGGTAGCGGCCCGGAGCGGGCGTGCCGACGCGGCCGCTCACGAGGTAGGTGTCGACCAGCGAGCCGTCGGCCCCCACCAGCCACACCCGCTGGTCGCTGACCCCGTAGACAACATGCTTGGTTCCGGCCAGCCCCACATCCGGCGTGGACGCGCCGGCCGTCCACAGCACGCGGCCGTCGGAGTCACCGATGGTCACGGTGCCGTCGTCGCGCACCGTCAAGAAGGCCCCCGGCCAGCCGTAGGTGCGCGAGTGCCACAGCGCATCGAAGGGCGTGACCGGCAGCTCGTACAGCACCAGGTTGCCGTCGGGCTGCATGACCAGCGTGCGGTCGGACCGTCCGACGGTGCGCGAGTCCCACAGCGCAACGGGGCCGTCGGTGTCGTACAGCACCAGGTTGCCGTCGTGCTGCAGTATCAGCTGGTACTTGCCGCTGGGCGAACTGACCGACTCCCCCGGCGACAGCGACTCGCCCGGCATCATCGTGCTGCTCGCGGCATCCCCCGCGTCGTTGCTGGACGACTCGGACGCGGCCGACTCCGACAGCCCAGAGGCCGCGCTGGCAGCCTGTGCCCCAACCGCAGCCAGCAGCGCCAGAACCAGCGATGCCGACAGGACCGCTTGCAGGGCGCGCTGAAGCCCCGAGCGGGCACCGACACCGACCGCAGGGGCAATCATCGGTCGTCAAAGTACAGGCGCCTGTGGAAAAGTGCGGCGGGCTGGGGCTGGGGCCGGCATGGTCTTCTGCTTCACCGTCTGATGTCGTACCCCTGTCGTATGGTGCCTTTCATGGCGATCGACTGCGTGACGACGGCCTACGGCCCGGCCGCCCATGAGGCGCTGGCCCGAGCCGTGGCGCAAGCCAAGGGAGGTGATCCGCTCGCTCCCGTCACCGTGGTTGTGCCCAACCACTACGTGGGACTGGCAGCCCGTCGAGCGCTGGGCCGCCGCGAGCATGGCGGCACCAGGGGGATCGCCGCGGTGGCCTTCCACACCGCCTACAGCCTCGCCGAGCACCTCGGGGGAGCAGAGATGGCCGACCAGGGTCGACGGGGCGTGTCGAGCACCGTCATCGCCGCCGCGGTCCGCGCCGCGCTGCGCCGAGACCCGGGCCGCTTCCGGGGCGTGGAGACCCACCCGGCCACCGAGCGAGCCCTGACTCGGGCACACCGGGAACTCTCCGAACTCGACCGCGGCCAGCTTGCGGCTCTGTCCCAGCAGTCGCCCCGGGCTGCCGACGTGGTGCGCGTCCATCGCGAGGTCGCCGCAGCTCTCGAAGACGGCTTCAGCAACGAGCAGCAGCTGGCCCGGGGCGCCGCAGCCGCGGTGCGCGCCCGCCCGTCGGAGACCCGGCGCCGGCTCGGCCCGATGATCGTGTTCCTTCCCCAGAGCGTCACCGGAAGCCAGGCCGGCCTGCTGCGAGCCGTGGCCGACGCCACAGAAACCACCATCATCGCGGGCGCAACCGGCGCCGAAGACGCCGACGCCACCGTGCGGGCCTCCCTCCGAAGGCTCGGCGCCGACTTCGACGCCTCTGTGCTGCCCGGCGCACGCGAGGCGATTCGCCCGGCGGGCACGGTTCGAGCTGTGAGCGTCTCCGACGCCGACGACGAGGCCCGACACGCGGTGCGGGCTGTGGTGGACGCCGCCCGGGCCGGCACACCGCTGGGCCGATGCGCCATCTTGTACGGAGTCGAGACCCCGTATGTGCGCCTAGTCGGCGACGGTCTCGACGCAGCCGGGATCAGCCGCTGCGGCGCCACGGCCAGCACGGTGCAGACGTCGCTGCTGGGCCGGTCGCTGCTGGAGATGCTGGCCCTGCGAGACGATGGGTTCTCCCGGCGCGCCGTGATGGCGTGGCTGGCCGGTGCGCCCGTGAGCATCAAGCGGCCCGATCCCGACGCCGCACACGGGGACGGCGACGCCGCCGACAAGGACAACCTCAGCAACAGGACCGCGCCGGGTGCCAGGGACGGCCTCATCGACGAGACGGCCCCGGACACCGCAGACCCGCCCCACGTCGAGGCGACTCCCATGAAATGGCAGGGAGTGCCTAGCTCGGCGTGGGAGCGGGAGGCTCGCTCCGCCCGGGTGGAGTCGGGCATCGACAGCTGGAGGCAGCGGCTTGACCGGTACGCGGCGGACTGCGCTGCCGAAGCCGAACGCCTCACAGCTGACGAAGACCAGCTGTGGCTCGGCGTCCGGCTTCGCCGCAGTGCCGAGTGGGCCTCGGAACTGCTCGCATTCGTGGAGGAACTGCACCGCGACCTCGATCCGCAGCCAGCGCCGCGCACCTGGGCCGACTTGGCCGCTTGGTGCCAGCAGCTGGCGCACAAGTACCTGGGAGGGCGGTTGCGCCGGAACTGGCCGGATGAGGAGAGAGGGCTCGCCGAGCGGGTGGAGAGCGCCATCAACCGGCTGGGCGACCTCGACGGCACCGACGACGACCCGTCGGCCGCCGCCTTCCGCAGGGCATTGCAGCTCGAACTGGAGGGCGCCCCGCACCGGCATGGCCGTCTGGGTGCAGGCGTGCTCGTCGGGCCGGCGGAATTGGCCCTGGGCGTGGAACTCGACCTGGCCGTGGTGTGCGGCATGGCCGAGGGCACCTTCCCGGCCCGCCGCAATGACGACGCTCTGCTGCCCGACCGCGAGCGGCGCGTCGTCGGACGGGACCTGCCCGCCCGGGGTGACCGGTCCGGCGACGACCACCGGGCGCTGCTGGCAGTGATCGCGGCCGCAAAGCGCACTGTGCTGCTGTACCCGCGCGGCGACCTGCGGCGGGCTGCGGACCGCTGGCCGAGCCGGTGGCTGACCGAGCAGGCCGGCAGCCCCGAGGAGGTGCCGTCCTTCGTGGCCGGGCTGCGCCGGACCGGTTTCCCTGCCCACGCGCACGAGTACGACGCGAGGTGCCTGCTCGACTGGCACTACGACCGCCGCCGCGGCGACAGCAGCCCTCAGCACGATCTGATGCGGCTCCCCAGCGTGCGCCGGCGCGTCGAGCTGCGCCGGGGCGTCGAGCTGCGCCGGGCCCGCCTGTCTCCGAGGCTGACCCGGTTCGACGGCAACCTGGCCGATGGCGACCTCCGGGAAGCCGCCCTGCCCCACCCGGCCGACGGCGGCCAGGTGACGTCGGCGTCCCGTCTGGAGGCCTGGGCCCGTTGCCCTCACGCCTACTTCATGCGCTACGTCTTGAGGGTGGAGGCCATCGACGACGAGAACGACGACCATCGCATCAGCCCACTGGAGCGCGGCAGCCTCGTGCACCGGATCCTGGAACGCTGGCTGACCGAGGCCATCGACCACGGCGCCGTGCCCGCTCCCCCAGAGCCTTGGCCCGATCGGTTGCGGGCCCGCTTGGCGGCCGTCGGGAAAGAGGAGTGCGACCGTCTCGCGACCCGAGGCCTCGTCGGCCGCAAGCTCTACTGGGAGTACGACCGCCGGCAGATCCTCGCCGACCTCGACCGGTTCGTCGACTTCGACGACGCCAAGCGGGCCCAGTACGGATCGCGTCCCGCGGCAGCGGAACTCGGCTTCGGGATGCCCGACAGTCCCGGCGGCCCCGCCGTCATCGAGATCGGCCACGGGCGATCTCTGAAGATCCGGGGGTCCATAGATCGCGTCGACGAGACCGACGACGGGGGCCTCCTGGTCATCGACTACAAGGCCGGCTCAACCCGCTCCTATGAGAAGCTCAGTCTCGACGACCCGACGCTGGGCGGCAGTCGGCTCCAGCTCGTGCTGTACGACCTCGCGGCTCGCAGGCTGCGGGGCGCGGCGGACTCGGCCGACGGCCACGGCGCCTACTGGTTCGTGTCGTCGAAGGGACGATTCACCGAGATCGGCTACCCCACCAACGCCGCCCGCCAGCAGGTGCTCGAAGCAGTCGGCGCGGTGGTCGACGGAATCGGCGCCGGCCTGTTCCCGATGCACCCCGAGGAGCCCGGGTGGAAGCCGTGGGTGTCGTGCCGCTACTGCGAACCCGACGGCATGGGCACCAAGGACCAGTGGCGCGACTGGCAGCGCAAGCAGCGCGACCCGGCCCTCGCCACCTATCTCAACCTCATCGAACCCGACCGCGAGCAGCCGCAAGGGCAAGAGCGCCCCGAGGGGGCCCGACGATGACCGGCACCGCGTCTCAGCTGGGCGACCAGGCCGCCCGCAACCGGATCGGATCCGACCTAGACAGCACCCTCTTCGTCGAAGCCGGCGCCGGCTCGGGCAAGACCAGAGCCCTCGTCGACCGGGTGGTGGCCCTCATCGGCTCCGGGACGGCCATGGAGAACATCGCGGCCATCACCTTCACCGAGAAGGCTGCCGCCGAACTGAGGGACCGGATCCGCAGCCGCCTGCAGAGCATCGACACTCGCAATGATCTCGGTGAGGAGCAGGCCGAGGCGGCCTTGCACCAACTGGACGGAGCCGCGGTGGGCACGCTGCACTCCTTCGCGCAGCGGATCCTGTCCGAGCACCCGGTGGAGGCCGGTCTGCCGCCCAGCGTGGACGTGCTCGACGACATCGGCTCGCAGATCGAGTTCGACGTCCGCTGGCGCGACTTCCTCGATCGACTCCTCGACGAGCCCGAGATGGGCCCCACTCTGTTGCAGCTTGAGATGCTGGCGGTGAGGCTCGACCAGATCAGGGCACTGGCCGTGAGGCTCAACCAGAACTGGGACCGCCTCGAAGGCCGCTTCCCGGGCGAACCCGATCCGCTCCCGCCGGTCGACGTCGGCGAGATCGGGGCGGGCATGCAGGCCCTCGCCGAGATCAAGGACAGGTGTGCCGCCGGCCCCGAGGACACGCTGTACGCCCGGATCGAAGCTGTCGAGCGTGAACTGGCCCGGCTTGATGACAGCTTGGACGACGTGACGCGGATCGAGGTTCTCAAATCGGCCATCGAGGCCGGAAAGGGCAGAGGCTCGGGCCGCCAAGACAACTGGGGAGACGACGGCCAGGGCAAGGCCAACAAGGCGGCCGCCACGGCCGCGCTCAAGACCCTGGCCGCACCGCGCAAGCCGGGCGACCCGCTGTCGATCTGCGAACAGATCCTGGACCGGGCGGCACAGGCTGCGCTCGAGGTGCTCGTGGCCCGGCTGGCTGCCTTCACTCTCGGCGCCGCGGAGCAGCGGCGCGCCGGCGGACGCCTCGAATTCCACGACCTGCTGGTGCGGGCCCGCCTGCTGCTGCGCCACGACACCCACGGCCCGGCAGTGCGGACGGCCCTGCGGGAGCGCTACCAGCGCCTGCTCATCGACGAATTCCAAGACACCGACCCGATCCAGGTGGAGCTGGCCGCGCTGCTCGGCTGCGGCGATTCCGACGCCTCCGGTGCCCGATGGGCGGAACTGGAGCCCGATCCGGGCCGTCTCTTCTTCGTGGGCGACCCCAAGCAGTCCATCTACCGCTTCCGGGGCGCCGACATCGCCACCTTCCTGGAGGCCCGCGACTGGACGGACCGCCAGGAGCAGGGCCG
>JAKZWH010000324.1:0-3636 GCA_047515615.1 Acidimicrobiales bacterium
GCTCTCAATGATCTCAGCACCGAGGTTCGATTTCGCGAGCGCATGCGCGGCTACGACTTTGAGGAGGTGGACAGCTACGTCAAGACGGTCAGCTGGGCGACGACCCAGGCCGCAGAACAGATCTCTGGACTGCAGCAGCGACTGGCTCAGACCGAGTCGCACAGCGGTAACTACGAGGGAGTGCCCGAGACCCGCGAGCTGCTGCTGCGAACCCTCGTGCTGGCGCAGCGCACCGCCGACGCGGCCGTCTCCGAGGCACGGACCGAGGCCAAGTCGATCACCGACTTCGCTCAGCAGCGAGCGGCCAAGACAGTCGCTGAGGCCGAGGCGGCCGCCAACGAGCGGCTGCGCTCATCAGAGGAGCGAGCGGTCCAGACCCTGACGGAGGCAGAGGAGAACTGCCAGTTGATTCTCGCCGAGGCGAAACGGACGGCAGCCGCGGAGCTGGCCACCGAACGCGCCCGCAAGATACAGGAGATCCAAGCCCTCGAGGCAACCAGGGCCGAACTCGAGGCGGCCACCACCGCCATCCAGGCCAGGCTCGAGAACGAGCGGTCGCAGCTCCGCCGCCTCTCGGTTTCGTTCCAGTCCTTCGTGGAACAGTTCGAGCCTGTCGCCGACGCCGTTAAGCCCGGTGAGCAGACCGCTTGGGCCTACGACTCGGTCGAGGAGGACGCACATGCCGAGGCGCCCGAGGCCGGAGTGGGAAAGCCAGCCGCAGTGCCACCGGCCCTCGCCGACGCAGACTCGCCGGGCAAGTCCGTCCTCGAGTTTCCTCCAGACCCCAGCGACAGGCCCCAAGCGGCCGCAGAAGACCATGACGGCATATCCAAAGCGGCCGCGGATGCTCTCGCGGACACGCTGGCCGCCGACACGCTGGCCGCGGACGCGGTGCCCGATCTTCCAGCGGTCGGATGGCACGACGAGCCCGAAGAGACCGCCAACGGCTCTTCGGGCGGCGCCGACACGACCGTGCTTCCCGAATCCGCATCGCTTCCCGAATCCGCATGGAACCCGGGCGGCTTGGAGCCCGGCTTCCGCGGGCGCGGCCCGGTCCACCGGGAGCCGGCGGGCCTGCACCCCAGCAACGAGCCTGAGACTGTGGTCGCGCCCGCCATGCATGCAGGGGACGCCGACGGCCCCGAACTCTTCGATGGCGAGGCCGAGGATGACGACGAGTTCATCGAGCAGCTTCGCAGGGTCGTCAGCGGCGACGCCCCCCTACCCAACACGGACGCTGCTATGGCCGCCTTCTTCAACCACGATGAGAGCGCCGGCCGCGGCGGTAGGCTCGGCCAGCGGGCTTGACCGCCGCACACGTCTGAACCGCTGCTATAACCGGGTGTCCTTCGTCTGACGGCAGGACAGGAGCTTGACATGGCCAAAGCCGACAGGACGCAAGCCGGCAGGGCGACGAGCACCAGGCCGACCGGCGCCAGGACGACGACCAGGAAGTCAGGCGCGAAGACAACCGGGGGCAAGCAAGCTCCCAAGCCCCGCTTCGACGACAAGTTCCTCGAGGAGATGCGACGCAAGCTGCTCAAGGAGCGGGCCAAGTACCTGCACTCGGCCGAGGAGTACCAGGCCGAGGCGGAGTCACTGCTGGCCACACGCGAGCCCGGCGACGTCCAGTTCGACGAGGAGGGCGGCGAGGGCGCCACTGTTGCGGTGGAGCGGGAGCGCGACCTGGCCCTGTCCAGCCAGGCCCGCCATACCGTGAGCCAGATCGACGCCGCGCTGGAGCGCATCGACAACGGCACCTACGGCTGTTGCGTCACATCGGGAGCGCCGATTCCCATCGCCCGCCTCCGGGCCATCCCCTGGGCCGCCGAGCGTGTTGAGGTGAAGGCGGGCGGCCTCGGACGCCGATAGAGACGCCGCCAGTGTGACCGACGCGGTGGCCGCCGGGCCTACGCATCGGCACAGCGCCGCGGCCCTGGTGTCGGCCGCAGCCGTGGTGGCCGTCGACCAACTCACCAAGTGGTGGGTGCTGGAGGCCCTCGACGGGGGCCGCGTCATCGACTTGGTGTGGACGCTGCGGCTGCGCCTTGTGTTCAACACCGGGGCGGCCTTCAGCAGCTTCCAGGGATTGGGGCCCCTGCTGGGAGTGGCGGCCGTGGCGGTGGCCGCGGCGCTGCTCCTCAACCGGCGACTGGTGTCCGGCCGGTGGTCTGCCATCGCGGCCGGATGCATAGCCGGGGGAGCGCTCGGCAACCTGACCGACCGCCTCTTCCGCTCCGACGACGGCTTCCTCACCGGAGCAGTCGTCGACTTCATCGACGTGCAGTGGTGGCCGGTGTGGAACGTAGCCGACATGGGCGTCGTGCTCGGCGGCGCAGCCCTAGTGTGGCACGCCTACCGCCGGGACCGATGAGCCCCCCAGGCGAGATCGTCGGCTCAGCTCTCGACGGCCTGAGGCTTGACCGCGCCGTGGCCCTCGTGGCCGATGTGAGCCGCTCCGTTGCAGCCCGGCTGGTGGCCGCCGGCGGCGTGCGCCTTGACGGTGCGGTGGTCACCTCGGGCACCAGGCGGGTCGCCGAGGGCGAGTCGCTGGCCGTCCACATCGACCTCCCGGACGATCCGCAGCCGGCGGCCGACCCCGATGTCGTTTTCGGGACGGTCTTTGAGGATCCGGACCTCATCGTGGTGGACAAGCCCGCCGGCTTGGTGGTCCACCCCGGCGCGGGGCACGACAGCCGCACGCTGGTTCACGGCCTGCTGGCCCGCTATCCCGACATCGCCGGAGTCGGCGACCCCCACCGGCCCGGGATCGTGCACAGGCTCGACCGGGGCACCTCGGGGCTGCTGGTGGTGGCCCGCACCGAGCGGGCCCACCAGTTGCTGGTCGAGCAGATGCGCGCCCACCAGCCGGAGCGGGTGTACTGCGCCCTGGTGGGGGGGCACCCGGGAGCGCCTTCGGGCCTGATAGACGCTCCGATCGGCCGGTCGAGTCGCAATCCGCAGCGAATGACCCTGACCGACCGGGGCCGACCGGCGCGCACCCGCTACATCGTGGAACGGCGCTACGCCCAGCCGGCGCGTGTTGCGCTGCTGGAGTGCCAGCTCGAGACCGGTCGCACCCACCAGATCAGGGTCCATCTCCGGGCCATCGGCCACCCGGTAATCGGCGATCCCACCTACGGCCCGGGGCGCGCCGACGACGTCTTCGGGCTTTCTCGCCCGTTCCTGCACGCCCGCAGCCTGTCATTCAGCCACCCCGTGAGCGGTCGGACGGTGCGGGCGGAGTCGCCCCTCCCCGACGACCTGGCCGCGGTGCTGGCCTCGCTGTCCTAGAGGCCGAGCGGATAGGCGCCATTCACGAGAACACAACAAGGCGCTGAGCGAGGGCGTGGCCCGAGCGGCCCGTGAGCGCGGCGGGCAACAGCGGGAATCAACAGAGGCCGACGCGCTGGGGCATCAGCGCTGGGCTCCGAACCACGCGTCGTGCAGCCGCCCATACACCCCGCTCTCGATGAGTTCGAGAAGCGCAAGGTTGAGGCGCTCGCGCAACTCGGCGTCGTCGGATCCGAGCATCAGGCCGTACTGCACCTTCTGAAAGTCGGACCCCACCGTCGTGACCTCCCCGGCGCCCTCGCGGGCGGCATGGAACTGCAGCACGGGAGCATCGAACACGAT
>JAKZWH010000325.1:0-3275 GCA_047515615.1 Acidimicrobiales bacterium
CTCCTGAGCCACCCATCAACGTTGCGGCCGGGATGCTAACCGCGTCCCAATGATACGAAACAGACGTGATGCTGGCTCTTTCTGGCTTCAACGATATAGCCGAGTCATGGTGCTAGAGGAGCCAGTGACCGCAGTCACGCCGGCGTCAGGCCAGGTCGAACCGGTCGAGGTTCATGACCTTGTCCCACGCCGCCACGAAGTCGTGCACGAACTTCTCCTGGGCGTCGTCGGAGCCGTAGACCTCGGCGATGGCTCGCAGCTGGGAGTTTGAGCCGAACACCAGGTCGACCGCAGTGGCCGTCCACTTGACCTCGCCGGTCTCGCGGCTGCGGCCCTCGTAGACGTGCTCGGTCTCCGACATCCGCCACTGCGTGCCCATGTCGAGCAGGTTCACGAAGAAGTCGTTGGCCAGCGTCCCGGCCCGGTCGGTGAGCACACCCAGCGAGGATCCCGCCGAGTTTGCGCCCAGGGCCCGGAGGCCGCCGACGAGCACCGTCATCTCCGGCGCGGTCAACGACAGCAGGCTGGTCCGGTCCACCAGCACCGTCTCGGGTCGGCGCTTGTCACCGGTCCGCCAGTAGTTGCGGAACCCGTCGGCGGTCGGCTCCAGCACCGCGAACGACTCGACGTCGGTCTGCTCCAGCGAGGCGTCGGTGCGTCCCGGAGAGAACGGGACCGCAACGTCGCAGCCAGCGCCGCGGGCCGCCTCCTCGACGGCGGCGCACCCGCCCAGAACGATCAGGTCCGCGAGCGACACCCTCTTGGCGCCGCTCTGGGAGCCGTTGAACTCGGCCTGGACCCCTTCGAGGGCCGCCAGGACTCCCGCCAGCGAAGCGGGGTCGTTGGCCTCCCAGTGGATCTGGGGGGCGAGCCGGATGCGGGCGCCGTTGGCCCCGCCGCGCATGTCGCTGTCGCGGAACGTCGACGCCGACGCCCAGGCAGTCGCCACCAGCCGGGACACGGAGATCCCGGCGCCGAGGATCCTGGCCTTGAGCGCGGCCACATCGGAGTCGTCGACCAGCTCGTGGTCGACGGCGGGGACGGGATCCTGCCAGATCAGCTCCTCGTCGGGGACCTCCGGGCCCAGATACCGGGCCACCGGTCCCATGTCGCGATGGACGAGCTTGAACCACGCCCGGGCGAAGGCGTCGGCGAACTCGTCGGGGTTCTCCAGGAAGCGCCGCGAGATCGGCTCGTAGACGGGATCCATGCGAAGCGACAGGTCCGTGGTCAACATCACCGGCGTGTGCCGCTTCGACGCATCGTGGGCATCGGGCACGATGCCGGCCGCGGCGGGATCGATGGGAACCCACTGCCACGCACCCGCCGGGCTCTTCGACAGCTCCCACTCGTAGCCGAACAGGGTCTCGAAGAAGGTGTTGTCCCAGGTCACCGGGGTGGGCGTCCACGCGCCCTCGAGTCCGCTGGTGATGGCGTCGCCCGCCTTGCCGCTGCCGAAGGTGCTCGTCCACCCGAGGCCCTGCTCCTCCAGGCTGGCGCCCTCGGGCTCGGGGCCGACGTACTCGTCGCCATCGGCCGCGCCGTGCGTCTTGCCGAAGGTGTGCCCCCCGGCGATCAGCGCCACCGTCTCGGTGTCGTCCATGGCCATGCGGGCGAACGTCTCGCGGATGTCGCGTGCCGCCGCCAGCGGGTCGGGCTGACCGTTGGGCCCCTCGGGGTTCACATAGATCAGGCCCATCTGCACCGCGCCGAGCGGGTCGGCGAGCTCCCGGTCGCCGCTGTAGCGCTCATCGTCGAGCCACCCGGTCTCGGGACCCCAGTAGATGTCCTCCTCGGGCTCCCACACGTCCTCGCGGCCGCCGCCGAAGCCGAACGTCTTGAAACTCATCGACTCCAGGGCGACGTTCCCGGCGAGGATCATCAGATCGGCCCATGAGATCTTGCGGCCGTACTTCTGCTTGACCGGCCACAGCAGCCGGCGGGCCTTGTCGAGGTTGGCGTTGTCGGGCCAGCTGTTGAGCGGCGCGAAGCGGTGCGTGCCCGAGCCGCCGCCACCCCGCCCGTCATGGATGCGGTAGGTGCCGGCGCTGTGCCACGCCATCCGGATGATCAGCGGCCCGTAATGGCCGTAGTCGGCCGGCCACCAGTCCTGCGAGGTGGTCAGCACCTCCTCGATGTCGGCCTTCACCGCGGCGAGGTCGAGGCTGCTGAACTCCTCGGCGTAGTCGAAGGAGTCGCCCATGGGGTCGATCAGCGGCGAGTTCTTGTTGAGAGGCCTCAGGTTCAACTGCTCGGGCCACCAGTGCTGGTTCGCCAGCGAGCCCATCGCGGCGGGCGCCTCATGCAACACGGGGCACCTGGCGGCCGGCGCTGCTTCGACAGGGGTGGTGTCTTGGGTGGTCATGACTGCTCCTTGGCTGTTAGGGGGGCGATGGTGTCGATCTCATTGATCTTGGCCAGCAACGACGGACGCTTTCTGGCAGGCACCGCAGAAGCCCCAGTAGATGACCTCGGCCTCGTCGATGGCGAAGCCGAAGTCGTCGTCGACTTCCAGGCACGGCCGATAACCCACCGCGCAGTCAACATCGACCATGCGGCCACAGTCGCGACACACCAGATGGTGATGGTTGTCGTCGACGCGGTCCTCGTATCGGGCCGCCGACCGCGCCGGCTGAATGCGCCGGATCAGACCCTTCTCGGCCAGCACGCCCAGGGAGTCGAACACCGCTTGTCGAGACACCGCCCCGATGCTGGTGCGCACATCGTTGACGAGATCATCGGCAGTGGCATGCGGACGGGCTGACACGGCGTTCAACACGGCCAGCCGCTGGGCAGTCACCTGTATCTCGTGCTCTCTGAGCAGCTGCTCGGCGTCCTGGATCACGCAGCCACTATAGCACCTAATCTGGATTAGATCCAAATTCAGATTCAATCTGGTTTCAACGGGGTAGGTCGTCCTCGATGTAGGCGCGGATGATGTCGTCGTAGCTCCGGTCGGCCTCGAACCCGAGATCGACCGCACGGGCGGCTGCGAAGCGCTGGGGCCATCCGGCGACGATCGCGCCGACCACGGGATCGGCCGCTTCGGTGATCAGCCCCACGACGTCGGGGCCGGCCACGCGCCCGAGCGCCTCAATCTGTTCGCCCACCGTCACCGACACGCCCGGCATGGTGAGGTTCCGGCGGGATCCCAGCAGCGCGGTGTCCAGCTCGGCGCCATGAACCAGGAACCCGATGGCGGCGCGGGGGCTTGCGTGGGGGTGGCGCACGTCGCGCGAGACGGGCAGCGTCGCCTCCCGGCCGGCGAGCGGCTC
>JAKZWH010000326.1:0-3952 GCA_047515615.1 Acidimicrobiales bacterium
CCGCAGCGGTGTAGAGGCCCTCCACTATGTGCCACCCCGACTCCTGGCCGAGTTGGTTGAAGGAGGTCGCCGTCAGCCGCAGCGGCACGTTGGCTGGCAGGTTCCGGGCTCGAGCGGCCCAGCGCGAGCCGCCGTCGCGGGCGGTGTCGACCTGGCCGACATCGAACTCGCCGTTAGTGATCATCGGCCCGCCGTCGACCGACACGTAGACGCGGATCTTGGAGATGTCGGAGGGGCTGGGCAGCGCGTCGAACTCCACGAAGAGCTCACCGTCGCGGACGCCGGCCTTGCATCTGACGTCGGCCGGCGGCGCAGGAGGACCAACGCTCACAGACGCGGGCGGGGTCGTGGTCGTCTCCGGAAGCTCCGGAGGCTCCGCAGCGGTTGTGTCCGTCGTGGCTTCAGGGGGTTCGGTCGTCGGCGTGGTCACACGCGGCTGCGTGGTGGTAGGGGTGCTGACCGACCGAGTCGTGGTCGTGACCTCGCCGTTCTCTTCGCCGTTCTCTTCGCCGTCGTCGCTGCACGCCGCCGCAACCAACGCCAGCGCAAGAACCGCAGCCACGAGCCTCAGTGAACGCATGTGGAACTCCTTTCCAGGTGCCCACCATACAAGTTGGGTTCAGCCCCGCGGTGTCACCGGGCTGAACAGTGATGCGCGATCATAGGCTGTTCCGCAGTGGCGGATGTGGACCCTCGGGCGGAGTTGTGCGATCTGGTCCGCGGCGGCGATCCCGCGCCTCGGCTGTGGTCTGCCGTCGACTGCGGCCGGATGGCCGAGATCGTGCCCGAACTGCCCGATCTGCGGATGGAGCAGGATCCGATCCACCGGCACAAGGATGTGCTCGCCCACACCGTTGCGGTCGTGTCCAAGACGCCCGACGACCTCGTGGTGCGCCTGGCCGCCCTGTTCCACGACATAGGCAAGCCCCGAACCCGCAGCTACGAGCACGGCGAGGTGACCTTCCGCCATCATGAGGCGGTCGGCGCCCGGATGACCCGCAAGCGTCTGGCTGCACTCGCCTTCGATGAGCGCACGGTGGAGGACGTCAGCGAACTGGTCCGGCTGTCGGGCCGGTTCAAGGGCTACGCGTCCGGCTGGAGCGACACCGCGGTGCGCCGCTACGCCCGGGACGCAGGACCGCTGCTGGGACGCCTCAACCAGCTGGTCCGGTCGGACTGCACCACTCGCAACCTGCAGAAGGAGGCCGACCTCCACCGCCAGATCGACGACCTCGAGCGCCGCATTGCGGAGTTGGCCGAGGCCGAGCGCGAGGCGGCGGAGCGGCCCCAGATCGACGGCGCCGCGGTCATGGCCCATCTCGGCCTGGATCCCGGCCCCAGCGTCGGGCGCGCCCTCGCCTGGCTGCTGGAGCTCAAGCGCTCCGAGGGGGAGCTTTCCATCGACGAATTGCTGGCCCGGCTGGACGGCTGGTGGGCCGAGAACCGCTCGTAGGTCTCCCGCTCCTGTTCGCTGCGCTCACGGGCCGCTCGGGCCCGGTCTCCCGCTCCTGCTCGCTGCGCTCACGGGCCGCTCGGGCCCGGGGGCCTCGCTCAGCGCATTGCAAGATCCAGGTGAGCTGCGGCGTACTCGCTCGGCCCCTGGGCCTGTAGCCTCGACCGGAACTCGAACCCAGCAAGCACCCAAGCCACCGAGGAGATGACGTGACTTATCGAGCGGAGTATCTCTGGATTGACGGTAACCAGCCGGCTGGCGAGATTCGCACCAAGACGAGGGTTGTCAACAACGACGAGGAGCCCCCGATTTGGGGTTTTGACGGTTCGAGCACCAATCAGGCCACCGGCGACAATTCTGATGTGGTTCTCAAGCCGGTGTTCACGTGCAGTGATCCGGTGCGCGGCGGTGACAACATTTTGGTGTTGTGCGAGACGTTGAATGCCCATGACATGTCGCCGCATGCGACTAACAGGCGGGCTGAGTGTGTGGCGGTGTATGAGAAGTACAAGGACCAGGTGCCGTGGTTCGGTTTGGAGCAGGAGTACACGCTGCTGGATGCGGTGACCCGCTGGCCGGCGGGGTTCCCCGCGGCGGGGTTCCCGCCGCCTCAGGGCCCGTATTATTGCGGGGTGGGCGCGGGCCGGATCTCGGGTCGCGAGCTGATTGAGGAGCACACCACGGCCTGTATCGAGGCGGGGCTTGAGATTGCGGGCACCAACGCGGAGGTGATGCCGGGCCAGTGGGAGTTCCAGATCGGCCCGCTTGACACTGTGGCTGTTGCGGATCATCTGTGGGTGGCGCGCTACATGTTGTTCCGCCTGGCTGAGAAGCACGGCATCGAGGTGACGATCGAGCCCAAGCCGATGCTGGGGGACTGGAACGGCGCGGGCATGCACACCAATGTCTCGACCAAGGCGATGCGCGAGGGCTATGAGCCGATCATCGCGGCCTGCGAGTCCCTGGGGATGGCGGGCAAGCCCGAGGAGCATCTCGCCGGCTACGGCGCGGGCATCGAGTTCCGCCTCACCGGCGAGCACGAGACCGAGCGCTATGACCAGTACTCCTACGGCGTGTCGGACCGGGGCGCGTCGGTGCGCATCCCCTGGCAGGTGGCGCGTGAGGGCAAGGGTTACATCGAGGATCGCAGGCCCAACGCCAACGCCGACCCCTACCATTGCACCACCCTGCTGACGCGCACCATCTGCGAGGCGCTCGTCGGCTTCAACTGAGCCGGCCGGCTCGCGATGGCCGCCGGCGCCGCTGAGGGAGCCCGGCCCGGCCCGCTCGACGCGCCCGTCGCCGGCGTCGATCGGCTGAGGGTGGCGATCTGCCAGATCAACCCCACCGTCGGCGACCTCGACCGGAACGTGGCCCTGGCCGCCGATGCGCTGGGCCGGGCCGAGTCAGTCGGCGCCGACGTCGCCGTCCTGCCCGAGCTGACCATCACCGGATACCCGCCCGAGGATCTGGTTCTGCGCCCCGGCTTCGTCGCCGCGAGCCGGGCCGCGCTCGAACGCTTCGCCTCCGCGACCGGCGCCTGCGCGGCGGTGGTCGGCTTTGTTGACGGCGCCGGCGAGCCCTCCAGGTCGGTGCTCGACATGGCCGGCGTCGAGAGCTTCAGCGATGCCTACAACGCGGTGGCGGTGTGCGCGGACGGCGGGGTGCGCGGCATCTACCGCAAGCGCCACCTGCCCAACTACGACGTGTTCGACGAGCTGCGCCATTTCCGGCCCGGCCTCGAAGAGCCGCCGCTATTCGAGATCGGCGGCGCCGTGGTGGGCGTCACCGTGTGCGAGGACGCCTGGATACCCGGCGGGCCGGTCAGCGACCTGGCCCGGGCCGGGGCGCGGCTCGTGCTGAACGTCAACGGATCGCCGTTCCGGGTCGGCAAGCAGGCGACGCGCGAGCGGGTGATCGGCCGGCGGGCGGCGGAGGCGGGCGTCCCGGTGGTGTGCGTGAACCTGGTCGGCGGCCAGGACGAGCTCGTGTTCGACGGCGGCTCGTTCGTGGTCGGCACCGACGGGGCGGTGGTGGCCCGCTGCGTGTCGTTCGCCGAGACGGTCGACGTGTTCGACGTGGACCTGGCTCATCCGCAACCGCCGGCGGCCACCGAGCGTCCACCCCGGATCACCCCGGTGACGCCGGCGGCGGTATCGGCCGCCGAGCCGACCCGCCGGAGGTTGACCCCCCCGAGGCTGGCCGCTCCGATGGTGCCGCCCATGGACCGAGACGCCCAGCGCTGGGCCGCCCTCGTCCTCGCCACCCGCGACTACGTGCACAAGAGCGGGTTCAGCGACGTGTGCGTGGGCCTGTCCGGCGGGGTGGACTCGTCGCTGACCGCCGCCATCGCTGCGGACGCCCTGGGCACAGACCACGTCCACGGCGTGCTCATGCCGTCGCGCCACTCCAGCGAGCATTCGGTGACCGACGCCGAGAAGCTGGCCGCCAACCTCGGCATCGACGCCCGCATCGTCGGCATCGAGCCGGCCCACGCCG
>JAKZWH010000327.1:0-4027 GCA_047515615.1 Acidimicrobiales bacterium
CCTATAGGGGTGCCAACTACGTCAATTTGCGTGGGAACGCCGCCTGAGGAGGGTCAGCCCGGCTCGCTGAGCCGCGCTCGCAGCAGGGCGGCCACCGCGTCGAGGTCGTCGGGGTCCGGGCTGGTTTCGGCGCTGGAGAAATCGAGGTGGGCCATCGTCGAGATGGGCACCACGTGCACGTGCACGTGAGGCACCTCGAAGCCGGCGATCATCAGCCCCACCCGGTCGGGCGCCAGTCCCGCCGCCTGCTGGGCTGCGGCCACCCGGTGGTCCACAACCATCAGATGAGACGCCGTTTCGGCGTCGAGGTCCACCCAGTGGTCGACCTCGGCTCGGGGCACCACCAGCACATGGCCCCGATTGAGGGGCCGCACATCGAGGAACGCCACGCACGCCTCGTCTCGCCACACGAAGCGGCCGGGTATCTCTCCGTCAATGATGCGGGTGAAGATCGAAGGCATCCGCTGATCGTAGGCTGAACGACCATGGACGCGGAGCCCGTTCCCGAGACGCCACCCTCCGGCGAGGACCGGATCCTGACCGTCCCCAATCTGATCTCGGCAGCCCGCCTGGCCGGCATCCCGTTGTTCCTGTGGCTGCTGTTCAGCTCCGGGGACCGCTGGGGCGCGGCGCTGCTGTGGGGCGCGCTCGGCGCCACCGACTGGGTGGACGGCTGGTGGGCCCGACGCTTCAACTCGGTCAGCAAGGTCGGCAAGCTGCTCGACCCGATCACCGACCGGGCCGTGCTGCTCGCCGGTGTCTTCGCGGTTGGCTTCGACGGCTCGGTTCCCTGGTGGCTGGTGGTGCTGACCCTGGTCCGGGAGGGGATCGTCGCCGTAGTGGGGCTGGTGCTGCTGTCGCTGGGCGCCAAACCCATCGACGTGACATGGTGGGGCAAGTGCGCCACCTTCGGGCTCTACTTCTGCTTCCCGCTGCTGCTGGCCGGCGCCTCCGACATCGCAGCAGCCGACGGGTTCAGGATCGCCGGATGGGTGTGCGCGGTGCCCTCGCTGGCGTACAGCTACCTGTCCGCGGTGCAGTACATACCGTTGGGCCTGGAGTCCCTTCGCCAGGGACGGGCCGAACGGGAGGGGGCGCAGTGATCACATTGCAGCGATCCCGGTGGGAGGCGACGCCGTGAGCGTGCGATGGGGAGTCTGGTTCGAGCCGACCCAGCCGGTTCGCCGCCTGGTCGAGCTGGCCCGTCTGGGGGAGTCGCTGGGAGCGGAGGCGTGCTTCGTGGCCGACGAGGGCACCGAGCGGGACACCTACGTAGCGCTCACGGCCATCGTCGAGGCCACCGGCCTGACGGTCGCGCCCGCCATCACCAACCCGTTCAGCCGCCATCCGGTCGCCACCGCCGCGGCTATCGCCACCCTGGCCGAGCTGGCCCCGGGCCGGGTCATGCACGGCCTGGGCGTGGGCGGCAGCCGGGTGCTCAAGCCCCTCGGGATAGACCCCGAGCGCCCCTACACCGCGCTGCGCGAGACGTTCGAGCTCAACCGGCGCCTGCTGGCGGGCGAGACGGTGGGGGAGGCCTCCCTGCCATGGTTCCAGCCGGAGGCGCCCGTGCCCATCGCGGTGGCCGGCAGGGGACCAAGAGTCCAGCGGCTCGCAGCCGAGCACTCCGACTGGGTGATCCTGTCGGCCGCGCCACCCGCCCACCTTCCCGCGGTGGCTGAGCAGATCCGCTCGCGGGGCTCGGCCCAGATCGCCTGGTCGGCCTATCTGGCCTACAACGACACCGAGCGCCGCCGGGTGCTGCCCCACTTCTCCTATATGGCCGTGGACGCGCCCGCCGCGGTGCGGGCCGCCGACGGTCTCGACGACGACGACACCGAGGAGGTCCGCCGCCTGATGCTGGCCGGGCGCATGGACGACGCGGCCAAGCTGCTGCCCGACGCGCTCGTGGACCGCTACGGCCTGGCCGGCAGCCCCGCGGCCATCTCAGCGCGCATCGCGGAGCTCAGCGGCTGCTTCGACATCTTCATGCTGCCGATGAACGACGAGTCCACCGCGGCCGACCACATCCGCCGCAGCGCCGAGATCTTCAACGCGGCCTAGCGACTCTCGCCGACTACCAACCTCGCGGCCGCCTAGAAGGCCCCGTGTATGGGTGTCAACGCCTCGCGATGACGCATGCCGATTCCCGCTCCTGTTCGCTGCGCTCACGGGCCGCTCGGGCCACGGCCTCGCTCAGCTCGGCCTCTAGTGGGGGATGGCGGAGTAGGCGGGGAAGTCGGGGTCCACCACCGAATGGATGCCCAGTCCCATCGCCACCCGGTTCACGTAGTTGAGATGGGCGCACTGGGCGTTGGTGTCCACGATTGCGAGATCGTCGAAGCCGGCCGCTCGCAGCTCCTCGACGTCGGCCTCAGTGACCGAGCCCGGCGAGCGGGTGAGCTTCACCGCGTATCGCACCACCGCAGCGTCGGCCGGTTCCAGGCCCAGCGACTCGAAGCAGTCAGGGTCGGCGGCCAGCTTGGCGATGGCCTCATCGTCGAGGCCGGTCTGGCGCAGTTTGATCGTGACCTGGCTCATGCAGTGCACGGTGCCATTGATGGCTGAGGTCACGAAGCTGATCAGGTTGCGCTGATGGGGCGTGAGCCCCGACGGGCATTTCTCGGTGGCCGCGTACAGGTCGAGGCGGGCCGCAACCAGCGCCGGGTGCAGCGATCCGGCCAGAGTCATCTCCGTCGGCTCACCCAGCGCTCGGGCCTGCCGGTCGTAATGGGCCCTCAACTCGCCTTCGGCCTCTTCGTATGGAATCGTGGAGATCCACATTCGCTGCTCCTGTCGCCGTGACGATCGTGAGGAAGATGAGCGGGTTCCGAGGCCTAGGCCTGTCGCTGTCGAACGAGGACCCCGTGGCCGACACGCTAGCGGTGGTGGTCGCGGCGGACCGCCTCGGCTTCGAGGAGGTGTCGCTGCCCGAGAGCCGGCTGTTCAACTCGGTCATGCCGGTGGCAGCCGCCGCGCTGCACTCCACCGAGCGTGTCACCGTGCGCATCGGCGTGGCCAACCCGGTGTTCCGCCACCCGGTGCTGTTGGCGCTCGAGGCCGCGACGCTGGCTGACATCGGGCCGGGCCGGCTCCGCTACGGGCTGGGCGCGGCGGAGTGGACAGTCAGGCGCTTCGGCATGGACCCGCCAGAGTGGCGACCGCTCACCAACACCGTCGAGGCGGTGCGGGCGGTGCGGCGACTCACCGCGGGCGAAGCCCTCGACTTCGAGCCGACCACGTTCTCGGTCGCGCCCGGCCTGCGCCTGGACCGCCCGCCCTCGGCGCCGGTGCCCGTGGACGTGGGCGCGGTCAGCCGCCGGATGATGGAGGTCTCGGGCGAGTTCGCCGACGGGGTCCAGCTCGGCGCCATCACCAGCGTCGGCTACACCCGCTGGGCCCGCGGGCGCCTGGCAGCCGGGGCGGAGCGGGCCGGTCGCCGCGTCGACGAGCTGCTGCTGAGCGCCAACGTGCTCACCAGCGTCGGCCCCGACCGGGCCGAGGCCCGCCACGCCGTCAAGGAGGTGCTGGCCTACTACCTGGCCCGGGTGGAGGGAGTGGTGGTGGACGAGGCCGGCGCCGACGGTGACGCGGTGGCCGCGGTTCGCGCCGCCGTGGCCGAAGGCGGCGAGCAGGCCGGCGCGGCCGTGCTCAGCGACAGCCTGGTGGACGTGTTTGCAGTGGCCGGAACCCCAGACGACGTGATCGAGGGACTGAGGGCCTTCGCAGACGCCGGCCTCGATCTGCCGCTGGCCTGGTACACGTTCGGTCCGGACCGGGACGTCGGGATACGCCTGCTGGCCGAGCAGGTCCGCCCCGAGGTGGTCGAGGCGTGACCGCCGGCGGTTGCGCCCGAAGATGACGCAGGGCCCTGGATCTGCGATGCTGGATCCGATGACTGAGGCCCTGGTATCGACGCAGTGGCTGGCCGAGCGTCTCGACGACCCCGGTACCAGAGTGGTGGACTGCCGCTGGTACCTGCGCCCCTTCGACTGGCGCAACGGCGACGACGAGTACGCCAAGGCCC
>JAKZWH010000328.1:0-4160 GCA_047515615.1 Acidimicrobiales bacterium
GTGGTCGCGGGCGTACTGGGCCGCCTGCGCCTCCTGCAGCCCGCCGATCTCTCCGATCATCACGATCGCCTCGGTCTCGCCGTCGGCTTCGAAGCGCTTGAGGTGGTCGAGGAACGAGCTGCCGTTTATCGGGTCGCCACCGATGCCGACGCTGGTGCTGACCCCGATTCCGACCGCCTTGAGCTGCGACGCCGCCTCGTACCCGAGCGTTCCCGACCGGCTGACGATGCCGACCGGGCCCCGCTCATAGATGTGCGGGGGCATGATGCCCATCATGGCCCGGCCCGGGCTGATGACGCCCGCGCAGTTCGGGCCGATCAGGCACATCCGGCTGGCGTGCTGGTAGCGGCGCTGGTAGCGCTCGAACGCTGCTCGATCACTAGGTGTGCATCAAGATCGGTAGCGGACGGACTGGGTGCCTTGGCGGCCGCTCTCGACGAAGTGCTCGACAACCGGCTAGTTTCGGCCCGCGCGTTGGCATGAGGCGGTGCTAAGTTTCACTGTCGATATATGAACACCTAACCACAGGGGGGATCCGGTCATGACACGGGTAGCTGTCATCGGCGCCGGACCGTGCGGAATGGCACAGCTGCACGCCTTCGCCAGCGACTCGGAGGCGGGCAGCCCGTCGGCGCCCACCGTCGTCTGCTATGAGAAACAGGACGACTGGGGCGGGCTCTGGAACTACAGCTGGCGCACCGGGCTCGACGAGCACGGCGAGCCCTGCCACGCCAGCATGTACCGCTACTTGTGGTCGAACGGACCCAAGGAGTGCCTGGAGTTCGCCGACTACGGATTCGAGGAGCACTTCGGCAAGCCGGTGGCGTCGTTCCCGCCCCGCGAGGTCCTCTACGACTACATCCTGGGCCGGGCCAAGCGCAGCGGCTTCCGCGACCAGATCCGGTTCAACCACACGGTGCGCCGCATCAGCCGCTCCGCCGGCGGCCGCGGCTTCACGGTCACCGCCCACGACCTGGCCAACGACGCCGACACCAGCGAGGACTTCGACCACGTAGTCGTAGCCTCCGGGCACTTCTCCACGCCCAACATGCCCCACTACCCGGGCTACGAGACCTTCGGCGGCACACTCATCCACGCCCACGACTTCCGCGACGCGGTGCAGTTCGCCGATCGCGACGTGCTCGTGATCGGATCCAGCTACTCAGCCGAGGACATCGCCTCGCAGCTCTGGAAGTACGGAGCCCGCTCGGTGGTGTGCACGTCGCGCAGCGGCCCCATGGGATTCGACTGGCCCGAGGGCATAACCGAGAAGCCCATCCTGACCCATGTCGAGGGCCGGACCGTGCACTTCGCCGACGGCACGACCGCCGATGCGGACGCCATCATCTCCTGCACCGGGTACCTGCACTACTTCCCGTTCATGGACGACGAGCTGCGGCTGGTCACCGCCAATCGCCTGGCCACCTCGATGCTGTACCGGGGCGTGGTGTTCCAGCCCGAGAACCGGATCCTGTACCTGGGGATGCAGGACCAGTGGTACACGTTCAACATGTTCGACGCCCAGGCCTGGTATGCCCGCGATGTGATCATGGGCCGCATCCAGCTTCCCGACGCGGACGGGCAGGCCCGCTGGATCAGCGACTTGCAGGCCGCTGAGGACACTGTCGAGGACGACTATGGGGCCATCGACTTCCAGGGCGCCTACACCCAGGACCTCGTTAACCAGACCGACTATCCCGACTTCAACACGCCGCTGGTCAACAAGATGTTCTATGACTGGAAGAAGCACAAGAAGCAGTCGATCCTCGGGTACCGCGACCACGGGCACACCTCCCCGCTGACGGGCACGGTGGCGCCGATCCACCACACCCGGTGGGAGGACGCGCTCGACGACTCGCTGGAGTCCTATCTGGCCGACTCGGCATGACGGGGCAACCACCCCGACATCAGTAATCGCCGGAGCCGCTATGGATGATGTGATCATCGTCGGGGGCGGCATCGGCGGCCTCACGCTGGCCCTGATGCTGCACGAGCGGGGCATCGGCGCCCGCGTCTACGAGGCGGCGCCTGAGATCAAGCCCATCGGGGTGGGGATCAGCCTTCTGCCCCACGCCAGCAAGGAACTCGGCCTGCTGGGGCTCACCGACGCGCTGAGCGAGGTGGCCGTTACCACCCGGGAGTCGTGCTTCTTCAACCGGTTCGGCCAGTTCGTGTACTCCGAGCCGGTCGGCCGCTACGCCGGTTATGAGTGGCCCCAGTTTCAGATCCACCGGGGCGACCTGCAGCAGGTGCTCCAGGTGGCCTACATCGACCGGGTGACCGACGGCGCCGTGCGGGTGCTGCCCGGGCACCGCTGCACCGGAGTTGACTCCGACGCCCGAGGCGCGGTGGCCCACTTCGTTGACTCCAGCACGGGCCGAGCGCTGCCGCCGGCGCGGGGGGCGGCGGTGATCGGCTGCGACGGGATCCATTCGGTGGTGCGACGGCAGTTCTTTCCCGACGAGGGCCCGCCCGTCTACTCGGGCGTGAACATGTGGCGGGGCACCACGGTGTGGGAGCCGTTCCTCAGCGGCTCCACTTACCTGCGGGCGGGCTGGCTGACAGTCGGCAAGATGGTGATCTACCCGATCCGCCACAACGTCGACGGCCAGGGCCGCCAGCTCGTCAACTGGGTGGCGGAGGTGCAGACCGACTCCTACAGCGAGCAGGACTGGAACCGCACCGGCCGCCTCGAGGACTTCTACAGCATCTTCGCCGACTGGACCTTCGACTGGCTCGACGTCGCCGGGCTGATCCGGGGCGCGGGGCAGATCCTCGAGTATCCGATGGTGGACCGAGATCCGCTGCCCCGGTGGACCCACGGCCGGGTGACTCTGCTGGGCGACGCCGCCCACCCCATGTATCCGCGCGGCTCCAACGGCGCAGGGCAGGCCATCCTCGACGCCCGCGCCCTGGCTGACTGCCTGCAGTCGATGGAGTCAGTTCCCGCGGCGCTGCAGACCTACGAGAACCAGCGGCTCGCGGCCACGGCTGCGGTAGTGCAGGCCAGCCGGTCCGCGCCCCCCGACGTGATCCTCAAGGCGGTCCACGAGCGCACCGGTGACCGGCCCTTCGAACAGATCACCGATGTGATCACGGCCACCGAGATGGCCGAGCTGTCCGACAGCTACAAGCGCGTCGCCGGATATGACCGCGAGTCGGTGGCCCGCAGTCGGAATTAGCTCGGTGGGGCGCGGCGTGGTTGGCTAGGGCGCATGCGTGCCGGTTCGCTTGAGATCGCTTCGCCCCTATACGAATTCATCGCGGTCGAGGCCCTGCCGGGAACCGGCGTGCACATCGACGAGTTCTGGGGCGCTCTCGAGTCCATCCTTGCCGACCTCGGGCCCCGCAACGCCGCTCTGATGGCCCGCCGCGACGAGCTGCAGGCCCAGATCGACGACTGGCATCGAGCGGCGCGCGGCGACGGACGGGGCCACGACGGTGACGCCTACGCCAACTTCCTGCGCGACATCGGGTACCTGCGCTACATGGACGGCGCGGTCACCGCCACGACCGCCAATGTCGATTCCGAGATCGCAGAGGTGGCCGGGCCGCAGCTGGTGGTCCCCGTCGACAATCCCCGCTATGCGCTCAACGCGGCCAACGCCCGCTGGGGGAGCCTGTACGACGCTCTCTACGGGACCGACGCGATCAGCGAGGCCGACGGCTGCAGCCGCGGCGCCGCCTACAACCCGGTCAGGGGTGACCGGGTGGTGGCCGCGGGGCGCGAGTTCCTCGACACGCACTTCACGCTCGACTCTGCGAGCCACGGGTGGGCGACCGGCTATTTCACGGAGGACGCAGCACTGGGGGTGCGCAGCGGGGACGGCACCGTGAGCGCGCTGCTGCGGCCCGAGCAGTTCGTCGGCTACGCCGGCGCCGAGGACTCGCCCACTTCGATCCTGCTGCGCAAGAACGGCCTGCACTGCGAGGTGTGCATCGACGGCGACCATCCCGTGGGACGTCGGGATCACGCCGGCATCGCCGACATCCGCCTCGAGTCCGCCATCACCGCGATTATGGACTTCGAGGACTCCGTGTCGGCGGTGGACACCGACGACAAGGTGTCGGTCTACCGGAACTGGCTGGGACTGATGCGGGGCACGCTGGAGACCACGTTCGTTCGCAACGGCACGACCGTGAACCGGTCGTTGCACGGC
>JAKZWH010000329.1:0-2502 GCA_047515615.1 Acidimicrobiales bacterium
GGCGATTCCATGGTCGAGGCCGGAATCCTCGACGGCGACTACGTGGTGTGCCGGGCCCAGAGCACCGCGGAGGACGGCGAGGTCGTGGTGGCGGGCATCCCCGGCGACGAAGCCACCGTCAAGACGCTGCGCCGCCGCAACGGCGCGATCGTGCTGGAGCCGGCCAACGAGCACATGGAGCCGATGGAGTTCGGACCGGACGAGGTGGCCGTCTACGGCAAGGTGGTCACCATGATGCGTCGGTACTAGCCCTCGCCGCCCACCGCGGCGCCCGCTCAGACGCCGTTGACGAGCAGATCCTCAAGGGCGGCATGCACCGAGATGAGGTCGTCGCGATGCAGGCGCTCGCCGGCCGTGTGGGCCAGCGACGGATCGCCGGGGCCGAAATTCGAGGCCGGTACCCCGCGCGCCGCAAAGAATGCGGCGTCGGTCCAGCCCAGCTTGGCCCGCACCGGCGCGCCGCTGCGCCGAACCAGCGCAGCCAGCAAGGGGTCGCCGAGACCAGGAGCCGCCGGCGGGGCCATGTCGGTCAACTCGACGGTGTCGTTTGCATCGAGCACGCTCCCGAGAACCGACCGCACGTGCTCCTCGGCCTGCTCGGGGGTGCGGTCGGGAGCGAACCGGTGGTTCAGCGTCAGCGTCGCCGAGTCGGGCACGACGTTGCCGGCCACCCCGCCGGCCACCGACACCGCCTGCAGCGCCTCGCGGTACTCGCATCCCTCCACCACCGGCCGGCGAGCCTCGTACGCCGACACCGCGGCCAGCACCTCCGCGAGCCTGTGTATGGCGTTGCGGCCCATCCAGGCTCGGGCCGTGTGGGCCCTCTCCCCCGCCAGCGTCACCCGCAGCCGCATGGTGCCCTGGCAACCGGCCTCCACCGCGCCTCCCGTCGGCTCTCCCAGAAGGGCCACGTCGGCCTGAAGCAGGTCGGGACGGGCCGCGGCCACCTCCAGCAGGCCGTTGTCGGCCGCGTCCACCTCCTCGCGGGCATAGAACACGTAGGTGATGTCGGTGCCCGGCGCTTCGACGGTTCGGGCCAACGTCAGCATCACGGCAAGGCCGCCCTTCATGTCGGCCGCGCCCAGTCCCCACAGCACTTCGCCGTCGATGCGGGCGCCCGCGTTGTTGTTGGCCGGCACGGTGTCGGTGTGTCCGGCCAGGACTATGCGCTGAGCCCGGCTCAGATGGGTGCGGGCTACGACGTTGTCGCCCACTCGGTCCACGCTGAGGTGCGCGGCCTGGCGCAAGTCGGCCTCGATCAGATCCGCGATCGGCCCCTCGGCGTAGCTCTCGGAGGGCACGTCCACCAGCGCGGCCGCAAGAGCCAGCAGGTCGCCTGCCGGCAATGCCCCGGCGGACATGTCAGGTGGCGGCACCGTGGTCGCGCAGGATTTGATTGAGAGCCGACTTGTTGTGGCGCTCGCCCTCTTCGAGGCGCTTGATCACCAGCACCGCGGGGAGGCCGAACTCGCCCCCCGGGAACTTCCGGGATCGGGTGCCGAGCACGGCCACCGACCAGGCCGGCACCTCACCCCGTCCGAGCTCCTCCCCCGTCTCGGCATCGATCACCGGTATGGACCCGGTGAGGATCGCCCCGGCTCCCAGCACCGTTCCCCGCCCGACGCGAGCGCCGTCAGCCACGATGCAGCGGCTGCCGATCAGGCAGTCGTCCTCCACGATCACCGGTTGGGCTACCGGAGGCTCGAGCACCCCGCCGATGCCAACCCCGCCCGAGAGGTGCACGTTGGCGCCGATCTGGGCGCACGACCCCACCGTGGCCCAGGTATCCACCATGGTGTTGGCCCCCACATAGGCGCCGATGTTGGTGTAGCTCGGCATCATGATCACGCCCGGCGCCTGGTAGCTGCCCCAGCGGGCCGAGGCGCCCGGCACCACCCTCACGCCCCGGGCCGCGTAGTCGGTCTTGAGCGGGATCTTGTCGGCGAACTCGAAGGGACCCACCTCGACCGTGCTCATCTTGGAGATCGAGAACAGCAGAAGGATGGCCTGCTTGCACCACTGATTGACCCGCACGGTGCCGTCGTCGAGCACCTCGGCCACCCTGGCCTCGCCGGTGTCGAGGGCGTCGATGGCCTCGTGCACGGCGGCGATCACGTCGGGATCGTCGGCGTCGAGGTCGGCGCGGGCTTCCCAGAGCTTGCTGATGCGGGACTCAAGCGTGGACATGTCGGTGAGGCTAACGGTCCCTCCGGTCCCGGAGCCGCTCCAGCGCCAGCAGCAGGCGCTCGGTGGGCTGGACGGCGGCGATGCGCACGTACCCGCTGGGATCGACCGAGCCGGCCGCGTCGGGATCGGTGCAATAGAACTCGCCGGGGCTGACGATCAGGCCCGCTCGGCGGGCGAGAAAGTCGGCGAATGCCCAGGCGTCGCCCTCGGGGGCCGGAGCCCACAGGTAGAAGGCTCCACCGGGCATCGCCGCGTGAGATCCGGCCTCCGACGCCACCGAGGCCAGCACTTCCAGCCGGCTCCGGTAGACGCTCC
>JAKZWH010000330.1:0-2997 GCA_047515615.1 Acidimicrobiales bacterium
GTAGAGGTGCTGCAGGGCTACCCGCTCGACGGGGTGGTGCTCACCATCGGCTGCGACAAGACCACCCCGGCGTGCCTGATGGCCGCGGCCACCGTGAACCTGCCGGCCATCGCATTGTCGGTGGGCCCCATGCTCAACGGCTGGCACAAGGGCCGCCGCACCGGCTCGGGCACCATCGTGTGGGAGGCCCGCGAGCTCTACGCCGCGGGCGAGATCGACGACGCCGGCCTCATCGACCTGGTGGCCTCGTCTGCGCCGTCGACGGGCTACTGCTCGACCATGGGCACCGCCACCACCATGAACTCGCTGGCCGAGGCGCTGGGCATGCAGCTTCCCGGATCGGCCGCCATCCCCGCGCCGTACCGGGAGCGGGCCCAGATGGCGTACCGCACCGGCTTGCGCATCGTCGAGATGGTACGCGAGGACCTGCGACCCTCCCACATCATGACCCGGGAAGCGTTCGAGAACGCCATCGTGGTGAACTCCGCCATCGGGGGGTCCACCAACGCGCCGATCCATCTCAACGCCATCGCCGCCCACCTCGGCGTCCCCCTCGACAACGACGACTGGCAGAAGTTCGGCCTGGCCGTGCCGCTGCTGGTCAACCTGATGCCCGCGGGGGAGTACCTGGGGGAGGACTACCACCACGCGGGAGGGGTTCCCGCGGTCGTGGGCGAGTTGATGCGAGCCGGGCTGCTGCCCCACCCCGGCGCGCTCACCGCCAACGGGCGCACCATCGGGAAGAACTGCGCCGCGGCCCGCATCGCGGACGCTGACGTGATCCGCACCGTGGACGAGCCGCTCATGGCCGACGCCGGCTTCGTGCACCTGTCGGGGAACCTCTTCGACAGCGCCATCATGAAGACCAGCGTCATCTCCGAGGAGTTCCGCCGGCGCTACCTGTCCGACCCCGACGATCCCGACGCGTTCGAGGGCCGCGCCATCGTCTTTGACGGCCCCGAGGAGTACCGGGCCCGCATCGAAGACCCCGATCTCGACATCGACGAGGACTGCATGCTGATCGTGCGCGGCGCCGGCCCGCTGGGATACCCGGGCGCGGCCGAGGTGGTGAACATGCAGCCCCCCGCCGCGCTGCTCGTTCGGGGAGTGCACTCGCTGCCGTGCATCGGCGACGGGCGCCAGTCGGGCACCTCCGGCTCGCCGTCGATCCTCAACGCCTCCCCCGAGGCCGCGGCCGGCGGCGGGCTGGCGCTGCTGCAAACCGGCGACCGGATTCGCATCGACTTGCGTCGCGGCCGCGCCCACATGCTCGTCGACGACGCCGAGCTCGAGCGCCGCCGGGCCGAACTGGAGGCCGCGGGCGGCTACCCGGTGCCGGAGTCGCATACCCCCTGGCAGGAGATTCAGCGGTCGATGATCACCCAGATGGACGAGGGAATGGTGCTGCGCCCCGCACTGAAGTACCGCGACACAGCCCGCACCTACGGCCCTCCCCGCCACAACCACTGACCCCTGCGGTAGCGGAGCTACGATGACCCGCTGCTCACCCAGCACTTGAGGGATAGATGGCAGGGGACAAGCACTTCTACATCGAGTCGTTCGACACGCTTCGGCTCAGTTCGTTCCGGGTCGGCCAGTCGCCCTTCGCGCCCCGGTACGTGACCGATCAGACGATCTTCGGGGTGTACTGCAACCGCCTGTATCCCCTCAAGGGGACCCGTGACGAGGACCCCATTCCCAACTACTGGAAGCTGCGCCGCGGCGTGATGCTGTACGACGTCCCGGAGAAGCCGCTGGAGATCGTCGGCCCACACGCTGCCAGGGTGCTCGAGAGAGTCCTCGCGTGCAGAGTCGAGACGCTCGCGCCGGGTCGGGCTCGTTACGGCATCGCCTGCCATTCCGACGGCACTGTCCTGATGGACGGCGTGGTCATGCGCCTCGCCCCCGATCGCTACATGTACGTCACGGCGAACGGCGAGTTCATGAGCTGGCTCAAGGCGAACGCCATCGGGCTCGATGTGGAAGTCTCCGATCCGGACTCACGAGTGCTGCAGATCCAGGGACCGAAGTCGCTCCATGTGCTCGATGCGGCCATCGGCGGTGGGCTGCCGGTCGATTTCAAATACTTCCACGCCGGGTTCTTCGACGTCTGCGGCCAGAGGCTGTGGATCTCGCGCACCGGGTGGACAGGCGAGGCGGGAATCGAGATCTACTGCAACAGCGGCCCAGAGCCGACAGACCACGACGCCCTCTGGGACGGTCTGCTCGCCTGCGGGAAGCCCTTCGGCATGGAGTTCAGCTCGTCGTCGTCGATGGGGATTCGACGCATCGAGTCCGGGATTCTCGACAACGGCAGCGATATTGAGCCGGACCTGACGCCCTTCGGTGCGGGCGTCGGGCAATTCGTCAGATTCGACAAGGAGGACTTCATCGGCCGGGCCGCGCTGGAGGCCGCCGACCGCAGCCAACTGCTGTTCGGCCTCATCTGTGCCACCGCCGCACCGCAAGCCGGCATGCACGTCCACTTCGAGAACGGCCCGGTCGGGCATGTGACGATCGGAACGTGGTCGCCCACCCTGGACAGGGGAGTCGGCTACGTGCGCTTCGACCGGCCCCTGCCCGGCGATGACTGGCTCGGCAAGACGGTCTTCCTGCATGACCATGACGCAACGCCGCACGAGGCGACCGTGGACACCCTGCCATTCGTCGACAAGGACAAGCGGCTGCCCCGCACTGTGTGGAGCGGGCCGAACAACTGACCGCGGCGAGCCACCGGGAATACAGTCGAGCTCAGGCGGTGTCGCTGGTCGAGTCGCCTGACTTGTTGATGACGCCTCTGATGTTGAGGCTGGACTCGTACTTGATGTCGGTCACCACGTAGGTGCGGACCTCGATGACGCCGTCGATGGTCTGGATCTCGTCGTGGACGAGCCGCTCGACATCATCCTGTCGGCCGGCTTCGCGGTGTACGTCGTGAGCCTCGACTCGGCCCTCCAAGACACCGCCTGGTTCAACCGCGAAGGCGAAGCCGACTAC
>JAKZWH010000331.1:0-3651 GCA_047515615.1 Acidimicrobiales bacterium
CGACACCGCCGCGGCCCTGGCTCATCTGCTGGCCACGGAAACCGTCTCCAGGCCGGTGAACCTGGTGGCGCCGGCGCCCGTGACCAACCGCGAGTTCACCAAGACCCTGGGCCGCGTGCTGCGGCGTCCCACCCTGTTCCCCCTTCCCGGTTTCGTTGCCCGCGTGGTGTTCGGCGAGATGGCCGACGCGCTGCTGCTGGCAAGCACCCGGGTGAAGCCGGCCAACCTGCTGGGCTCCGGGTACGTCTTTAGCCATGGGTCGCTGGAAGAGGGGTTGCGCCACGTCCTCGGCGCTCTGTGAGACAAGAGTTGGGCGCCATTCGGGGTCGCTTCGCCGGCCCGCACTGAGCCCGTCGACAAGCTCGGGACAGGCCCGTCGAAGGGCTCGGCGCGATAGGTATTTCCTTCAAGAACGGATGTGAATGGAACAGGCCGCGCTTACGTTCGCCAACGTGTCGAAGGTGTACGACGGGGCGGGCTCCGCGGAGCGCTACGCGTTGCGCGATGTCTCCTTCGACATCGCCTCAGGCAAGACGGTAGCCATCGTCGGCCGTAGCGGCAGCGGCAAGTCCACGCTGCTGCACCTGGCCGCCGGCATCGACGTGCCCACCCGTGGGTCGGTGGCGGTCCGGGGCACGCCCCTCGAAGGTCTCAACGAGACCGCGCGGACCCGGCTCCGCCGGAGCGAGATCGGTTTCGTCTTCCAGCTTTTCCACCTGCTTCCTCATCTGACCGTGCGGGACAACGTGGCCCTGCCGGAGCTCATCGCCGGCGCCCGGGAGCGCACCTACCGCGAGCGGGTGGCGGCGCTGCTGGAGCGGGTCGGCCTGCCGGACCGGGCGGACGATCCGGTGGCCGGGCTCAGCGGCGGCGAGATGCAGCGGGTGGCCATCTGCCGGGCCTTGCTGCGGCGGCCCCGCCTGTTGCTCGCGGACGAGCCCACCGGAAGCCTGGACGACGCCAGCGGCCAGGTGGTGATGGATCTCATGCTGCAGATGGTGGCGGAGGAGGGGGCGACGCTGATCTATGCCACCCACAGCCGCGAGCTGGCGGCCATGGCCGACGGAACCCTGCGGCTCCACAGCGGGATCCTGGAAGAGGAATCGGGCGCGGGCCTCGGGTGATGCTGCGCTACTTCTACAGAACGGTGTCGGCGCACTGGCGCACCAACCCGGTGCTCTACGGCCTGACCGTCCTCGGGGTGGCCCTGGGGGTGGCCTCGGTCATCAGCATCCGCATCCTCAACCAGAGCGCCATCGCATCGTTCGCCGCGGGAGTCCGCACCATGGGCGGCGTCGCCGATGTCGTCGTCACCGGCAAGGGCGGGACCCTGCCGGACGAGTTCTACCCACGGGTCCGGGGCACTCCGGGGGTGGCTGCGGCCTGGCCGGTCTTCGAGACCACGGTGGCGGTGGAGGGAAAGCCCGAGACGTTCGTGCGGCTGCTGGGCGTCGATCTGCTGGCGCCCGCCCAGGACTTCTGGGAGGCGCTCTCGGGACTCCCGCCGAAAGCGGAGACCGGGGCGGCGGTGCGCCAGCGCGGTTGGGTGGCGGTTACCCCCGAGCTGGCCGAGGCCATGGGTTGGAAGGTGGGAGACCGGTTCCAGGTCCGTGACGGCGCCCGTACGCGCACGCTCCGGATCGGGGCGTTCATCGACTTCCAGCGCTGGGGGGCGTCGGGCACCCGCCGCGCTCTGGTGACGGACATCGCCGAGGCCCAGTCCCTGTTCGGCGGCGCCGGGATCCTCCACCGCATCGGCGTCAAGGCGGCCGAGGGCGTCGACCTCGCAGCGCTGGCGGCACGCATCGAAGACGGGCTCGGCGGCCGCGCGGACGCCGTCACACCGTCGGAGCGCACCGGGCAGGCGCAACAGCTACTCGGAGCCTTCCGGTTGAACCTCACCGCCTTGAGCATGGTCAGCCTGCTGGTGGGCACGTTCCTCGTGTTCAGCAGCATGCGCGCCTGTCTGGTGTGGCAGCGAAGGGAGTTCGGGGTGTTGCGGTCCCTGGGTTCCACCCCGGCCCAGGTGCTGGCGCTCATCCTGGGGGAGGCGGCGCTGCTCGGGGTCATGGGAGTGGTCATCGGCATCTTCGCGGGCTACTGGACCGCCATCTGGAACCTGGATGCGGTGAGCTCGACCCTGACCAACGTCTACATGCTCCAGGAGATCGAGTCGCTGGAGGTCTCGGGCGGCACCCTGGCGCTGGCGGTCTTCGCGGGCCTGGGGGGCGCCCTGAGCGGCACGCTGCTGCCGGCCCTGGACGTGTGGCGCAGGGACACCCGGACGCTGCTGGATACCTTCCCGACGCAGTCCACGGGAATCGCCGCCGCCCGCAATCTCTTCCGTCTCGGCCTCGTGCTGGTGGCCGGCGCCCTGGCCTGGTACTGGCTGCTGGGTTGGCGCTGGCGGCCGTCGGGTTTCATCCTTGCCACGGCCATGATGCTGTGCCTGCCGCTGCTCGCCCCCTGGCTGGTGCAGCGCCTGACCGGTTGGGTCCGGGTGCCGGACTTCGGCTTCCGGTACGGCGTCCGGAGCCTCGGGGCGACCCTGGCCAACACCTCCTTCTCGGTATCGTCGCTGGCCATGGCCGTGTGCCTGCTGGTGGGCATCACGCTCTTGGTGGAGAGCTTCCGCGAGACCCTGGTGCGCTGGGTGGACCGCTCGTTGCGAGCCGACGTCTACGTGACCGCCACCGTCGCGGCGAGGCCCGGGCCGGGCGCTACTCTGAGCGCGCCGCTCGTGGAACGGCTGGCCCGCGAGCCCGAGGTGAAGGGCGTCGATCCTCTGCGCCGCCTGTTCCTGCCCGTGGGCGGCCGGCGCGTGGCGGTGGTGGGGGTGGACCTGAGCCGTCCGGCGGAGCAACGGCGCCTGGGGCTGCTGTCGGGCGGCGATGCCGTGGGGCGCGCGGTCCGGGACCGCGGCGTCCTCATCGGCGAGCCGTTGTCCCGGAGCGCGTCGTTAAAGGTAGGGGACCGGGTGGAGATTGAAGGTCCGGAGGGACCGGTACGACTGCCGGTGTCGGGCATCTACCGCGACTACACGGAAGGCGGCTCGGTCACCCTGGACCTCGGCCTCATGGCCGAAAAACTCGGGGCCGGGGGCCTCACCAGCATCGCGCTTCACCTGAGGCCCGGCGCCGATGCGGAAGCCGTGGCGGCCGGCATCGAGAGTCGGCACCCTCGAGGTTCGCTCAGGGTCCGCAGCAACCAACGCCTCAAGGACGACGTGCTCCACGTCTTCGACCAGACCTTCGCGGTCACGCGGATTCTCCAGGTCATGAGCCTGATCATCGCCGCCTGCGCCATCACCCTGACGCTGCTGGTGGTGGCCCAGGAGAAGGCCAGCGAGATCGCCCTCTACCGCACCCTGGGCGCCTACCGCCGGCAGGTGTTCCTGCTGTTCGTGAGCAAGGGAACCGCCATGGCGTTCCTGGGCCTGGCCATGGGCTACGCCGCCGGCATCGCCCTCGGCGTGATCCTGATCTTCGTCATTCAAAAGAGCTACTTCGGCTGGAGCATCGAGTGGACCTGGCCCTGGCTGCCCCTGGCCGGCGAAGCCCTCGCCATCGTGTGCGCCGCGGTGCTGGCGAGCCTCTACCCGGCGTTCAGGGCCAGCCGCACGCCGGCGAATGAGTTGTGTCATGCGGATGC
>JAKZWH010000332.1:0-7026 GCA_047515615.1 Acidimicrobiales bacterium
ACCCTCAGACCGAGCGGCCGCGGCCGTGGCGTCATTGTCGGCCTCGTTGATGTCGAGGCAGGCGACCTTGGCTCCCTCGGCCGCGAAACGGCGAGCCGTGGCCGCCCCGATTCCGGTAGCCGAGCCGGTGATGACCACGACCTGGTCCTCGAACCGTCTCATCGGCAGACCCTACAGTGGACTGGCTACCGCTGACCGTCCGGAGGTTCCAGCCGGGGTCTGAGCCGTCATGTGGCCACCAGCGCGGCGAGCACCGCTTCGGCCAGCTCGGGACGGCAGATCACCAGGTCGGGCAGATAGGGGTTGGGCTGGTTGTAGCGCAGGTCCGTGCCGTCGAGGCGGCTTACCGCACATCCGGCCGCGGCGGCCACGGCCGCCGGCGCACAGGAGTCCCACTCGTACTGGCCGCCAGCATGGACGTAGATGTCGGCGTAGCCCCGCACCACGGCCATCGACTTGGCACCGGCCGAGCCCAGCGGCTCCACCTCGGCGCCGAGCGCGGCGGCCACGGCCTCAGCCTGCTGCGGGGGGCGTGAACGCGACACGACCAGCCGGGGTCGGCCGGTTCGGGCCCCGGGAAGCTGGGGCGGATCCGCCGTCGAGAGGGTCAGCCCCAGCGCAGGCAGGGCCACGGCCCCCGCGACCGGGCGCTCGCCGACGACCAGCGCCACATGCACCGCCCAGTCGGTGCGCCCCGGCTCGGAGAACTCCCGGGTGCCGTCGAGCGGGTCGACCACCCACACCCGCTCGGCGTCGAGCCGGGCCGTGTCGTCGGCACCCTCCTCTGACAGCACGGCGTCGGCGGGGCGTGCCGCGGCCAGTTCGGCGGCCAGCAGCTCGTGAGCCTGGCGGTCGCCTTCGGCCCGCAGCACGGCCGCGGGCGCGCCCTCGCCGACCAGCCTTGCCCGCAACTCGACCAGCAGCTCCCCCGCACGGTGGGCGAGGTCCGCCGCCAGGCGATGATCGTCAGCGATCCGATGCTCAGCGCTCACCAAACCAGCCCGTTCCGGCGGGATACAGCCCTGCCATCGAACGCAATGACCCCGGCACTGGGCCTCAGCCGAGCACAGCCGCGTCGAGAAGGTCCTGCTGTTCCTGTGCGTGCACCGTGGGGCTGCCGCCGGCGGGGCTGCCCGACTCGGGGCGACTCACTCTGCGGATGCGGTAGGTCTCGCCGTAAGCCTCGTACAGCCGCCCCTTGATCCCGTTCCAAGCGCCCATGTTCTCGGGCTCCTCCTGCAGCCACACGATCTCGGAGGCGTTGGGGAACCTGCGCAGCTGGAGTTCCACAGCCGAGAACGGCCACGGGAAGAGCTGCTCGACGCGGCACACGGCCAGCGTGCCACGATGCTCGTCGCGCCGGTCCACGGCCGCGTACCCGACCTTGCCGCTGCAGAAGACCACCTTGGTCACGGCGTCGGGATCGACGGTCCCCGCCTCCACGCCGGGGTCGCTCAGCACCTCCTCGAATGTGCCAGAAGTCAACTCGGTGACCTTCGAGCGGGCGGCCTTGGAGCGCAGCAGAGACTTGGGTGTGAACAGGATCAGGGGCTTGCGGACGCGGTGGATCATCTGGCGGCGCAGCAGGTGGAAGTACTGCGCCGCGGACGTGGGCTGGCACACGTGCATGTTGTCCTCCGCGGCCAGCGTGAGGAACCTCTCGATGCGAGCCGACGAGTGCTCCGGACCCTGGCCCTCCATGCCGTGCGGCAGCAGCAGAACGATCCCGCAGTGCTGGCCCCACTTGTCCTCGGCCGCCACGATGAACTGGTCGATAATGATCTGGGCCCCGTTGGCGAAGTCGCCGAACTGGGCCTCCCACATGACCAGGGCCTCCGGTTTGGCCACCGCGTAGCCGTACTCGAATCCCAAAGCGGCGTACTCCGATAGCAGGGAGTCATAGATCCAAAGATCGGCCGTGCGCTCGCACAGCGTGGCCAGCGGCATGTACTCCTCGCTGGTGACGTAGTCCACAAGGAGGGAGTGCCGGTGCGAGAAGGTCCCGCGGCGGCTGTCCTGGCCGCTGAGTCGAACGGGAGTGCCCTCCAGGAGCAGCGATCCGAAGGCCATCGCCTCGCCCAGCCCCCAGTCGATCTCGCCGTCGCGGAACATCCGGTTGCGCTGCTCGAACTGCTTGGCCAGCTTCGGATGGATGGTGAAGCCGCTCGGCACGGTGTGCAGGGCCTCGTGGATGCGCTCCACGCTGACCGTGTCGATGGAGGTGCGAACGTGGGGCAGCACGCCGATCGGCTCGGGTGGGCGCCTGGCGCGGACGATGTGGCCGGGCGCAGCGTCGCGGGTCTCGTCCAGGGCGGCCTGGAGCTGCTCGCGGTACTCGGCCATGGATGCGTCCACCTCCTCGGCGCTGAGGTCGCCCCGCTTCATCAGCGACTCGGTGTACTGGGCGCGCACGGTGGGCTTGGCGTTGATGCGGCGGTACATCTCCGGCAGCGTGTAGCTGGGGTCGTCGCCCTCGTTGTGCCCGTGGCGCCGGTAGCAGATCATGTCGATCACGGCGTCCTTGCTGAACCGCTGGCGGTAGGCGAAGGCCAGCCGGGCGGCGCGCACGCAGGCCTCGGGGTCGTCTCCGTTCACATGGAAGATCGGCGCGCCGACCATCTTGGCCACGTCGGTGGAGTACTGCGTGGAGCGGGCCGAGTCCGGCGTGGTGGTGAATCCCAGCTGGTTGTTGACCACCAGGTGGATCGTTCCGCCCACGCGGTATCCCTTGATGAGGCTCAGGTTGAACGTCTCGGCCACCACGCCCTGGCCCGCGAAGGCGGCGTCGCCGTGGATCAGAAGCGGCATGACCGGGTAGGGGCCGTAGCCGCTGTCGGGCGGGATGTTGTCCATGCGCGCCCGTGCCATGCCCACAACCACAGGGTTGACCGCCTCGAGGTGGGAGGGGTTGGCTGCCAATTCGACCAGCAGGTGCTTGCCTGACGGGCTCTCGTAGGCGCCGATCTGGCCGAGGTGGTACTTCACGTCGCCGCTGCCCTGGATCTGGTCCTCGGTTATGGCTCCCTCGAACTCCCTGAACAGCTCGTGGTAGGTCTTCCCCACCAGGTTGACGAGCACGTTCAGCCGCCCCCGGTGGGCCATTCCCATCACCACCTCCGCCAGGGGCGCGTCCGCGGCGCATGTCAGCAGGGCGTCCAGCAGCGGGATGGCCGACTCGGCGCCCTCGAGTCCGAAGCGCTTCTGGCCGACGTACTTGGTCCCCAGGAAGCTGCTGAGGGCCTCGGCCGCGTTGAGCTGGCTGAGGATGCGGCGCTGGTCCTCATGCTTGAGCGTCGCGTCGGCGCCCTCGATCTGCTCCTGCATCCACCGCTTCTCCGGGGGCTCCTGGATGTGCATGTACTCCACGCCGACGGTGCGGCAGTAGGCGTCGCGCAGCACGCCCAGCAGGTCGCCGAGCTTCATTCGGCGCGTCCGGCCGACGGTGGCATAAATCCCGGTCTCGCTCCCGGTCAGGAACTCGCGGTCGAGGTCCCAGATGGTCAGCCCGTAGGTGGCTGGGTCGAGCTCGGAGTGCATGACCGGGGCCTCGTCGCGCAGCGGGTTGAGGTCGGCGATCAGATGGCCCCGCACCCGGTACTGGTTGATGAGCTGGTTGACTTTGGCCTGCTTCTCGAGCATCGCCGCTTCCCGGTCCACGGGGTTGACGTCGCGCCGCCACTTGACGGCCTCGTACGGGATGTGAAGGGAGCGAAAGGCCTTGCCGTAGAAGTCGTCCCCGCCGAGCAGGAGGTCGTGAACCCTCTGCAGGAACAGGCCCGACTCGGCGCCCTGGATGACGCGATGGTCGTAGGTGCTCGAGATGGTCAGCAGCTTGCTCACGCCCAGATCGGCAAGCAGGGACGGGTCGGCGGCCTCGTACTCGGTGGGGAACGCCAGGGCTCCGACACCGACGATCGTTCCCTGCCCGATCATCAGTCGGGGCACGGACTGCCGGGTGCCGAGGGTGCCGGGGTTCGTGATGGTGACGGTGACGCCGCGCATGTCGTCGGCGCTCAGCCGGTTCTCGCGGATCTTGGCGATCTGCTCGTCGTAGCGGTCCACGAAGGCGGTGAAGTCGAGGGTGTCGGCGTCGGGGATGCACGGCACCATCAGCGAGCGGGTGCCGTCGTCGCGGGCGATGTCGACTGCGATCCCCAGGCCGATGTGATCGGGTCGCACGATCCTCGGCTTGCCCTGCGCGTCCGTGGCGAAGATGTTGTTCATCGCCGGCACCGTGTCAGCGATGGCTCGCACGACCGCGTAGCCGATCAGGTGAGTGAATGAGACCTTTCGCACCATCTTGCGGCCGAGGTGGCCGTTTATGACCTTGCGGTTTACCTCGAGGAGCTTGGCGGGGACATCGCGGAAGCTCGTGGCTGTCGGCACGGACAGGCTGGCCTCCATGTTTGAGACGATCCGAGCGCCGACGCCTCGGATCGGCTCGCCTATGGGCGGGTGGTCGGCCGGATCCGCCCTGGGAGCGCGCTCCGGCCGGGTCTTGCCCGCGGGCGCAGCGGTCACGCCGGCGGCCGCAGGCGAGGTCACGTCGGTGGCGGTCGTGTCGATAGTGGTCCGGGACGCGGCCGGCGCGGCTGGCGAGGCAGTCTTGGCGTTCGGCGACCCCGGAGCCTGGCCTTCGAAGAGGGCGCGCCAGGAGTCGTCCACCGATGTCGGGTCGGCCGCCCACAGGTCGCGCATCTCGTCGATGACCCAGGCGTTGGCGCCCACCTCGTCGCTCGCCTCGGTACGAGTCCAGTCGCTCATTGCAAACGATCCTACTTCCCCGCCGGGATGGGGCTGGCGTGTGCGGGTCGTCAGTTGGCGGGGCCGAACGCGGATCGACGGGCCCGCGTCTGCTGCCGGTTAGGGTCGGCGGGTGCGGGTCGTCACCTGGAACGTCAACTCGTTGAAGGCGCGCCTGGGCCGGGTGCAGCGCTGGATCGAGTCGTTCTCGCCCGATGTGGTGTGCCTGCAGGAGACCAAGCTCGCCGACGACGCCTTCCCGGCGCTGGCCTTTCAGGCGCTTGGCTACGACTGCTTCCATTACGGCGAGGGACGCTGGAACGGCGTCGCGGTGCTGAGCAGGGTGGGGCTCGAGGATCCAGTGGCCGGATTCGGCGACAGCATCGAGCCGGATCCCGACGCCCGGCTCGCCTGGGCCACTTGCGGGGGAGTCCGCGTGGCGTCATGCTACGTCCCCAACGGCCGGGCCATCGGCCACGACCACTACCACTACAAGCTCGACTGGCTGAGCCGGCTGCGGGCTTCGCTCGACGCCCAGGCCGACCCGGGCGCGCCCGCGGTGGTGTGCGGCGACTTCAACATCGCCCCCGACGACCGCGACGTGTACGACCCGGCAGCCTTCACCGACACCACACACACCAGCGGGCCAGAGCGGGATCGGTTTGCCGGTCTGCTCGAGTGGGGCCTGGTCGACGTGTTCCGTGAGCATCATGTGGGCGAGGGGCTGTTCACGTGGTGGGACTACCGGGGAGGCGACTTTCACAAGCGCAAGGGGATGCGCATCGACCTCGTGCTGGGGACGCGTCCAGTGGCCGACGCAACCAGCTATGTGCTCATCGACCGCAATGAGCGCAAGGGTCCCAAGGACGACCCGCCCAGCGACCACGCCCCCCTGTTCGTTGATCTGGAATTGGATGGAGGCAGCCGGCCGTGCTGACGCCCCTGGGCGAGCACGAGCTGCTCGTCTTCTGGACGCAGCTGCTGGTTCTCGTGGTGGCGGCCCGCGCCGCGGGCTACGGGATGCGCAGGGTCGGGCTGCCCTCGGTGATCGGCCACCTGGCCGCCGGGGTGGTGCTGGGACCTTCGGTTTTCGGCCAGGTCTGGCCCAGCGGCTTCGACTGGTTCCTGCCGCATTCCGAGATCTCCTCGGGCGCCTTGTTCGCGGTCACCTGGCTCGGGGTTGCCCTGCTGCTGGTCACGGCCGGGTTCGAGACTGACCTCGCGCTGATACGGCGCCTCGGTCGAGCCGCGGCGCTGGTGACCGGGTTCAGCCTGGTCGTGCCTCTGGCCGCTGGGCTGGTGACTGGCCTGCTGTTGCCGCAGGACTTCGTGGGCGGTGGGGCCGACCGGACCGTGTTCGCGCTGTTCGTCGCGGCGGCGCTGTCGGTGTCGGCGCTGGCGGTGATCGCGAGGATCCTCTCTGAGCTGGGCTTGATGAGGCGGGACTTCGGCCAGATCACCGTGGCTGCGGGCATGGCCAACGATGTGGTCGGCTGGGTGATGCTGGCGGTGTTCGCAGGGTTCGCGACCGCGGGCGAGGTGTCGGTCACCGGCACGCTGCGGACGGTGCTCGGCCTGGCCGCCTTCCTGGCGCTGGCCATGACGCTGGGCCAGCGGGCTGTCGACGCCAGCCTGCGCAGGGTCCGGCGCGACGGCCCCAACCTGCGGGGCGCGCTCGGCATTGCGGTGGTCACCATGCTGGTGTTCGGCGTGGCGACGCAGGCGCTGGGCATCGAGGCTGTGCTCGGAGCCTTCGTGGCGGGAGTGGTGCTCAACCGCTCGCGGTTCCAGCAGCACGAGGTCGTCCACCACATCGAGTCGCTGACCAACGCCTTCCTTGCTCCGGTGTTCTTCGCGACGGCTGGGCTGAGGGTCGACCTGTCGCTGCTGGGCGAGGGCCGGGCGATGGTGTGGGCACTCGCGGTGATGGCGGTCGCCATAGTGGCCAAGTTCGCGGGCGCCTTCATCGGCGCGAGGCTCGCAGGTCAGTCGCAGCGGGCCGCGGTGGCCTTGGGAGCGGGGCTCAATGCCAGGGGCGCGCTGGAGATCGTGATCGCTTCGGTGGGGCTGTCGCTGGGCGTGTTCAGCGAGACAGCGTACACGGTGATCGTGATAGTGCCCCTGGTGACGTCGGTGTTCGCCGCGGTGAGCCTGCGGCTGGCGGTGCGCGACTGGATGGGTGCTCCCGATGAGCGCGAGCGCCTCGAGCGCGAGGAGGCGCTGAGCCGGAATCTGGTGGTTCGCTCGTCCCGGCTTCTGCTGCCTTCGAGGGCTGAGCCCGCT
>JAKZWH010000333.1:0-4084 GCA_047515615.1 Acidimicrobiales bacterium
ATCCACTCGCCGTCGCCGTCGGTTCGATGCAGGTGCAAGCTTCCCGGGGGGAGATCCCGGCGCTTGCGCTTCTGGGCATTGGGCAGCACGAAGTCGAAGAACTCGTCGACCCCGTCACAGCCCTGCTCGCCGTCGACTGGCCCGGCCGCCCCGAGGGCGTTCTCGGCATCCCAACGGTGCACGCTGGTCTCATGCAGCATCCGGCGGAAATAGAAACCGGCGTCGGGCCGGGGCGACCAGTTCCACACCGGGGTCCCAGGCTCGATGCTGGCCAGAGCGTCCACCAGCCGGCCCAGCGACGCCGCCGCGAACTCGACCACCGAATCGTCGTCGGGCACCTGGGGCATCTGCTCCCTGGCCAGGGGTTCGGTGGCCCGGCTGGCCACGTAGCTGCCAACCAGCCCGTGCACCCATCCCATGTGCCCGGCGAGGTCGCGCAGCTTCCAGTCGCCGCAGGTGGGCACGGGGGCCTCTAGGTCGGAACGGGCCACCTCGATCAGGCGCCGCCCGTCGAGCTCGATCTGGTTGACGATTGCGCCGGAGTCCATGGCCCCAGTCTGGCCCTCCGGCACCCGGTCGCGACAGTTGGCGCCCGCCATGAGGCCGAGCGGCGGGGCCGCCGCTCACGAGAATATTGCATCGCACTGAGCGAGGTCGTGGCCCGAGCGGCCCATGAGCGCAGCGAACAAGAGCGGGAGACAAGATGCTTCACCGAGGGCGGCTGCCAATCTGCGCGGCTCCTACGGCAGGATGGACGCATGGGCACCTATGCGATCAGCGGCTCGGCCTCGGGCATGGGCGCGGCCACACGGCGCCGGCTGGAGGCCGCGGGACACCGGGTCATTGGAATCGACCTGCGAGACGCGGAGGTGATCGCCGACCTGGGAACCGCGCAGGGTCGCACCGGAGCCGTCGCGGCCGTCATCGACGCCGCCGGCGGAGCGCTCAACGGCGCCGTCTCGGCTGCGGGTGTCGGTCCGCCCGTGGCCGGTGAACTCATCGCCAGGGTCAACTACTTCGGTTCGCAGGCTCTGCTCGACGGGTTGCGGCCTGCGCTAGCCGCTTCGGGCGGGGCCCAGGTTGTGCAGTTCGGGTCGAACTCGGCCACCACCACTCCCAACCTGCCCGACGACTTGTTGGACGCCTACCTCGGCGGTCGCGAAGACGACGCAGTGGTGATCGTCAACGCGGCCGATGCAGTGTTCGCTCCCGCCATCGCCTACGGGGGCGCCAAGCTGGCCATCACCCGGTGGTGCCGCCGGGTCGCCGTCACGAACCCGTGGGTGGGCGAAGGCATCAGGCTCAACGTGATCGCTCCAGGTCCGGTCGACACCCCGCTGCTGCGAGCGGGGCAGGCCGACGACGTGTACGGGCCGCTCATGGAGGCATTCCCGGTGCCGGTCACCGAGACCCCCGAAGCCGACACGCTGGCCGAGTGGGTGGAGTTCCTGCTGTCTCCCGCGGCGCGGTTCGCCTGTGGATCAGTGATCTACATCGACGGCGGCACCGACGCCCTCATGCGATCCGACGATTGGCCCCGCACTTTCACAATGTGACGGTCTTTCGCCGCCGTCATGGCGGCTGAACCCGTCGAGTGGGACTCTGTCTTTTCGGCTGCGTTCGACAGGACGGGTCAGGCCAGGGCTCGCAGGCCGGCGGTGGCGACCATGGCGACGGCTACCACCAGCAGCAGCGGAGCCTTGCGCCACGCCGCGACCGCACCCACCGCCACCCCGGCCGCGCGGGAGTCGAAAACCAACTCGCCTGCTTCCTCGAAGGTCATCACCACGATGAGGGCCGAGAACAGCGCGGCCGGCAGCAGCGACACCACCGGCCCGAACCTCCGCTCGACAATGCCCCCCAGCGTCGTCACGCCCAGAGCCTTTAGGCCGTAGGAACCCGCCGCCAGCGAAATGAGCAGGGGCCAGCTCATGACGCCGCCTCGGAGTTGCCGCCAACTGCGTCCGCACCCCTCCCGGGCGGATCCCGGCGTCGCTGGACGAATACCGCCGGGATCAGAGCCGACACGGCCAGCAGGATCGGGATGCCTGAGGCGGTGACCGGCACCGCACCCAGCGCGACGCCAGCCGCGACCACCGCGGCCGTCCGCCCGGCCGCGGTGCGGACGTGAGGCACCAGCAGTGCGACGAACATCGCCGGGAAGGCGGCATCCAGTCCCCAAGTCTCGGGCTCGCCCAGCACCGCTCCGAGCAGCGCCCCCGCGACGGAGCCCAGGTTCCAGCACAGCCACAGCGTGGTGGCCGTGATCCAGAAGGCGCCGATGGCGTCCCGGCTGTCGTCCTGGGCGGCGGCCATGGCCGTGGTCTCGTCGATCACGAAGTGGGCCGAGGCCAGCCGAGCCAGCGCCGAGGCGGGGAGAGCCCGCCGGGCCACCGGCCCGTACAGCGCGTTGCGGGCCGCCAGCAACAGGGCCGAGCCGACTGCGGCCCCGCCCGAGCCGCCGTCGTCGATCACGCCCACCGCCGCGAACTGCGATGCCCCGGTGAATACCAGCGCCGACATCACCACGATTTGAGCCAGATCGAAGCCGGCCGCATCGGCGAACACGCCGAAGGTCACGCCGATCACCCCGACCGCCAGGCTGACCACCAGACAATCGCGCCAGTACGACCGCGACCGGCTTGTCATGCGACAACGCGCCCGTACGGCCGCCACCGGCCCGTCACGCCACACCCCGACCACAATTCCGCAACCGACCGGTCACGCCAGAACCTACCCGTGCGGCCTCGGCCAGCCCATCACGCCAGACGTCGATGCAGCTCGGCCACAAGCAGGCGCAATTCGTCGGAGCAGCGGTCGAAGTCGAGCTGGTCGCCCGCGCCGGGATCGACCAACTCCTCCCACGGCTCCGGCTCCAGCCCGTCCAGCCCCAGGGTCCTCACCCTCTGGCCGAGATCGCTGGATTCCGAATCGCTCTGCGGCGGAGCCAGACTCCGTGCCAGGCGGCGCAGCGATCCGGTGATGGGCGCCACCTCTGGAAGATTGCGACGCATCCAGGTCAAGTGCAGCGGCTCCATCACCACCACCAAATCGGCCTCGGCCGCGTCGGTGCTCCGGAACTGCCGGGACCGGTGCGCGTCGTCGACGAGGCCGTGGCGGGCCAGAGCCGACCGGGTGCGTGCACTCATGGGATGGCCCTCCAGCGCGAGGATGCCTGCGCTGCGCACGTCGATCCGGCCAGCGGCGTCAAGGTCCCGCAGCATGGCCGCCGCCATCGGCGACCGCGCTGCGTTGCCGGTGCACACCATGTAGACCACCGGCCGCTCACCCATTGCTGTTACCCGACTCTCACCGCCGTCTTGGCATCTGAACCCTACGAACGGATCTCGTCTACCAAGCGCCAGACTCCCGTGCTCGGATGCCCTCGGTATGAACCCTCACGACCCTTGCCTCGGGCATCCGCAGGCTGCGACCCGCTCGGCGCGGCCGGCTCATGTATCCGCTGTCTCGAGTGCGCGCTCGATTTCTGCCGGGTTCGACAAAGGAATACCACCATAACGACCCTGTAGGTAGCGACGTTCAATGGTGTCATCTCGCCTTGGAGCGAAACCGGACAAGGGGTAGAGCGAAGTGACGCCATCAAGGTTCTTCTCGGTTATCCAAATCTGATCCCGGCCGAGCGTGCGTCGTTCGCTATCACCAAGGATGTTCGTGTCATGAGAATTGAATATGAGCTGAGCGCAACGCGGATTGTGATGCTGGTCTTGGAAGAGGTTTATCAAGCTGTTGACTAGGTAGGAGTGCAGACTCGCATCAAGTTCGTCGACGAGCAGAACAGTGCCATCACTGAGCGCACTCAAGACCGGACCAATCAGTCCGAGCAATACGTGTGTGCCTTGGGACTCTTCCTCCGGCGGGATCTGTAACTCACCACTGGGACCTGCGTGGGTGAGCCGGACGACACCGTCGAGAGCGAGTTCGTCATCGTCACCGAGCGCGTCCTCGCTGCCGCGGATGTTGCGAAGAGCCCTCCGGACTCGCTCCACGGACTCGGGGTCGGGCGGATCCTTGTGGGCGTCTGTGATGCCCAGATCGCGTTGATCAGCCGCAGAACGCTAGCGAA
>JAKZWH010000334.1:0-2603 GCA_047515615.1 Acidimicrobiales bacterium
GATGATCGTGGAGCGGTACATCATCTCCAGGCGGGTCAGATAGCCGGGCGAGCCCTCCACCACATAGGAGCGCTGGCCGTACACCTGCATCAGCTTGCGGTAGGCGTCCACGAAGAACTCGGTGCCCGACACCTTCACCGCCGAGGAGTCGGCCACGAAGCCGGCGATGGTGGCCATGTCGGGCTCGGCGCCGTCGATCTTGTTGGCCACCGTCCAGGCCACCTTCCAGTTGGCCAGGCGCAGGAACTCCAGCCGGGCGGCCACCTCGGCCAGGTTGCGCTGCACCCACGGCTCGTCGATCACATAGGAGCCGTCGGCCCGTTTGGCCGACTTGGCCCACTCCACGCACTCCTCGAAGCGCTTTGTGACCATCCCCGACGAGCAGATCGTCACCCGCTCCCGGTTCAGCTGGCTGGTGATCAGCCCCCAGCCCCGGTTCTCCTCCCCGATCAGCGTCGACGCCGGCACCCGGCAGTCGTCGAAGAAGGTGTGGTTGATGTCGTGGCTCGACAGCAGGTCGAGGGGCTCGATGCTGATGCCGAGCGTGTCCATGGGGATGCAGAACAGCGAGATGCCCTTGTGCTTGGGCGCGTCCGAGTCGGTGCGGGCCGCCAGCCAGATGTAGTCGGCGCCCTTGGCCAGCGAGGTCCAAGTCTTCTGGCCGTTGATCACGTAGGTGTCACCGTCGCGCACGGCCCGGGTGGTTAGCGAGGCCAGGTCGGTGCCGGCGTCGGGCTCGGAGTAGCCGATGCAGAATGTGAGTTCCCCGCCGGCGATTCGGGGCAGGAAGAAGTCCTTCTGCTCGTCGGTGCCGAACTGCATGATGGTCGGGCCGACGGTGTTGATGGTGAGCATCGGGATGGGCGCGCCCAGCGCCACCGACTCGTCGAACACGATGAACTGCTCCACCGCCGACAGCCCCCGGCCGCCGTACTCGGTGGGCCAGCCGACGGCCAACCAGCCGTCGGATCCCATCTGACGCACCAGCCGCCGGTGCACCGGGCCGGTGCCGTCCTCGGCGCCCAGCTCCGCCCGAACCTCGTCGGTGAGCAACTCGCCGTAGTAGGCCCGCAGCTCGTCCCGCAACGCCTCCTGCTCAGCCGTGTACCCGATGTGCATACTCGGTTCTCTCGCCGTACGCCGCTATTCGTAGCGGGTGCCGTTGGCCTTTATGTAGTCGAGCCATAGGGGGCCAGCATCGGGGGCTAACTCTCCGGGACGGTAAGTCACTGACTTCAATTCGCCGTTGTAGGGGAAGGGGCCGTGGCGTTCGTAGATGTCCCAGCTGACCGGCGAGCGGCGATCGATCCCCACGTCGATGCCCTCAAAGGGTGCCATCGCCATGAGCGGCACCAGCTTGAGCGCCTCCCCCACTGCCTCGCCGTCGACGCTGACACAGGCGTTCCACCGGAGGCTGCCGGGGTTCTCCATGGCCAGCCGCACGCTTGACGCGCCGTCAGCCAGCGGCCCGCAGTCCAGCATCGTCATGTCGCCGTAGGCGTTGTGCGCCAGCAGCAGCCGGTCGTCCTCCACGTACAGCATGTAGCCGCCGCCCTGGTCACCGTGGGCCACGAGCACGCCGGAGTCGCCCGGTTGCCAGCGCAGCGCCACGTCGATGTCGAAGCTCTTCTGGAAGATCAGCTGCTGGGAGCGCCAGCGCTCCAGGGTGGGGGTGCCGGGCCTCAGCGTCGTTTCGGCGGCCAGCTCGTCGTACCACGGCGGGCGCAGGACCCTGGCCATCTGGTTGCCCTCGTCGAGGGGGTACACCTGGTTGGCCCATGCGGCCCGGTCCCACGCCTGCAACAGCTCGTCCAGCTTCTCCGGGTGCTCCGCGGCGAGATCTTGGCTCTCGGTGGGGTCCTCGACCAGGTTGTGCAGCTCCCAGCGGTCCTGGCTGAAGGGGCGCCGGGGCCGGTGGCAGGTGACCACCGACCAGCCGTCGCGGTAGAAGCCGCGGTGCCCGAGCATCTCGTAGTACTGCTCGGGATGGGTGGACGGCGCCGACGGGTCCTCCAGCGTGGCCGCGAAGCTGGCCCCGGCCGGCTCGGGCGCGGGCACGCCGTGGCGGGTGGCGGGCACCTGCAGGCCGCACAGCTCGGCCAGGGTCGGGAACACATCGGTGACGTGCTGGTACTGGGTGCGTATGCCTCCGGCCAGCACCCCGTCCGGGGCGTCCAACCCGGCCGGCCAGTTGACGATGAACGGCACGCTGTGGCCGCCCCGATGGGTGTTCATCTTGTAGAGCCGGAACGGGGTGCACGACACCATGGCCCAGCCCATCGGATAGTGGGCCAGCGTCCGGGGCCCCCCGAGCAGGTCGATGCGCTGGTAGTCGGTCTCCACCTGCTCCAACTCGGTCTCCCACACCTGGGTGAGCAGCGTGCGGAAGTAGGCCGACGTGCCGGTGTACTGGCCTTCCCGGGAGCCGCCGTTGTCGCTGGTGAACAGCACGATCGTGTTGTCCCACTCGCCGGTGGCCTCCAGGTGGCGGCGCAGGCGCCCGAAGTTGCGGTCCACGTTGTGGACCATGCCCGCGTACACCTCCATGTAGCGGGCGAACAGCTCCCTGGACCGGTCGTCGAGCTCGTCCCAGGGGCCGACCT
>JAKZWH010000335.1:0-5495 GCA_047515615.1 Acidimicrobiales bacterium
GCGCACCGGGGAGGGCACACCCTTGAACCAGCGCACCGGGCGCAGGCACACGTACAGGTCCATGATCTGGCGGATGGCCACGTTGAGGCTGCGGAAGCCGCCGCCCACCGGCGTGGTCAGCGGGCCCTTGATGCCGATGAGGTGCTCGTCGAAGGCGGCGATGGTGTCGGCCGGCAGCCAGTCCCCGGTCTCGTTGTAGGCCTTCTCGCCGGCCAGCACCTCAAGCCAGGAGATGCGGCGGTCGTGCTTGGCCGCCGCCGCGTCGAGCACGGACTTCGCCGCAGGCCAGATGTCGATGCCGATCCCATCGCCCTCGACGAACGGGATGATCGGCTCGTCGGGCACCACAAGGGCACCGTCGGAACTCAAAGTGATCTTGGAAGCCATGTATACCGAGGCTACCGGCGGCCCGGATGGGCCCGTTCAGCCGGCCAGCGCCTGAGCCTCGTCGAAGACTTCCTGGAGGCGCTCGCGCACCGTCTCGGAGAAGCAGGTCACCTGCGGGCGGGTCATGTGGCCCTCGGGCGGGCGCATGGGCGGGCCGACCACGATGGCCACCCTCACCCGTCGAGGCAGGCGAGAGCCCGACGCCATGGCCGCCTCAGTTCCAGCGATACCGACCGGCACTATGGCGGCGCCGGTCCGGGACGCGAGATAGCTCGCACCGTCGAACACAGCCTCCACCCTTGGCCCCGTCTGTCGAGTGCCCTCGGGGAACACCACTACCTGCTCACCCGCCTTGAGCATCTTGACCGCCTGCAGGATGGCCGCCCTGTCGACCAGGCCCCGACGCACCGGGAACGCTCCCAGCGCCGACATGAAGGCGCCGAAGAGCCAGTTGCCGAACAAGGACTCCTTGGACAGGGCCCTCAGGCGGCGGTGTCCCATCCCAGCCAGCAGCGGCGTGTCGAGGTTGGACCGGTGCACGGGAGCCACGATCACCGGCCCGTCGATGTCGAGGTTCTCCCCGCCGCGACGCTGCACCCGAAAATACGGGAACAGCACCATTATGACGCTGCGCCGCACGAGACGGTAGACCCACATGGAACTGCGCTTGGCCGCAATGCGCTGAGCCCTCTGCTGCAGGTTTTGCACCGGTCCCTCCCTGGCCTCGGCTCGTGCCGGCATTTGTCTACCACCCCGCAGAGACCGGCTCTAATGGAGAAGGCCGCTGGCTTCAGCCGGTGGTGCCACCCGCGGACAGGACGCCGGCTCTGGGCCGCGGCAACAGGGAGTCGTGCCGCTGTAATGGAGATGGCGTGGCGCTCAGAGACAGGAGACAGGCCATGGGACAGCTTGAGGGCAGAACGGCGATAGTTACCGGCGCGGGCGAGGGCATCGGGCGGGCCGTGGCCCGGGCCTTCGTGGCCGAGGAAGCCAATGTGCTGGTAGCCGAGATCGACGAGCGCCTCGGCGCCGACGCCGCAGCCGAGTTCGGCGACACCTGCGACTTCCTGCCCACCGATGTGGGCGAGCGGGCTGACGTCGAGGCCATGGTCGACCATGCCGCCCAACGGTGGGGGTCGGTGGACATCCTGGTCAACAACGCCTGGGGCGGTGGCGAGGTGAGCCGTGTAGAGCACAAGTCCGAGGCCGGGATGGCCCGGGCTCTGGCGGTTGGGTTCTACGGCCCGTTCTGGGCCATGGCCGCGGCGCTGCCCATCATGAAAGCCAACCGCTGGGGCCGAGTGATCAACATGTGCTCGCTCAACGGCGTGAACGCCCACATGGGCACGGTGGAGTACAACTCGGCCAAGGAGGCGCTGCGAGCCGCCACCCGCACCGCGGCCCGGGAGTGGGCCGGCTGGGGCATCACCGCCAACATCGTGTGCCCGGCCGCCAAGTCGGCCAGCTTCCACCGGGTGCTGGGCGCGCACCCCGAGCTGCTGGCCGCGGCCGACGCCTCCAACCCGATGGGCCGCATCGGCGACCCCGACCTGGACATCGCGCCGGTGGCGGTGTTCCTGGCCTCAGACGCCAGCCGGTACGTGACCGGCAACACGCTGTTCGTGGACGGCGGCGGACACATAAACGGAGCGGCCTGGAAGCCCGACCTCGGTGACTGAGGGGACACCGCTCCACGACCGGCTGCTACCGTCGCCCGCCATGGCCTCCGTAGACGACTTCGTACTGGTCGACCACCCCCGGCCCCGCATCGCGCTGGTCAGCGAGACGGTGGCGCATGACCACCCGAAACTTCGAGGAGGCCGTCCTCGCCCGCCAGGAGAAACGCCCACCCGTCTTCAGGGACTGACTCGACCTGCCCACGCCCACGTCGACCCGTCGTGGGCGCCCCACATCGGCCTCCGGGGAGGCAACTAGTTACAGTTGCATTATGATTGCGGTATGGTGCCCTATGGTCGTAATTGAGGAACTGTTGGAGGGGAATCTCGCTGCCGCGTCGAGGGCAGCCTCGGAAGTGATCCCCGACATCGTCGCCGCGCTCGACCACCTCGTGCCGAAACTCGCCAGCGGAGGGGACCGAACGACAGTACGGCGCTACTTCGTCTTCGTCGACGCCGCCGCGCAATCGTTGACATCTCTTCCCGCCCGATGTCCCGAGTCCCTTCCTTCCAAGCTCGTCGTGTATCAACTACTTCGGCGAGACGCCGTTGAGCTGCCGTGGGTGGCTCCGTCCGCGGATGGACTCGGGGTTGTCACCGTGCTCGTCGACCGACTGAGGGGTTTCGCCGCCGGACTGCCCCAGCAGTGCAACAGAGCGCGCCGCAACATTGACGAGCATCGCTTCTCCTGGTTCCTCAAGTGCCTGGCCGAAGTGGAGCACGAGCAGGAGCGTGGATCCCCTCTGCGGCAGGCCATGACGATTCTGGACCTGTCGAGCAGGGACGTCGCGGGCCTCATGGGCGTGACCCGCCAGGCGGTCGACAAGTGGCAGATGACTGGCCCGCCTGTTGAACGCGTGGACAAGATCGGCGCGATCGCCGAGATCTCCAACATCCTCCGCTACCGGCTGCGCGCCGGAGTGCCGGCGGCGGTAGCACGGCGCAAGGCTGAGGCGTATGGCGGACGCTCCATGCTCGATCTGATCGCCGAAGACGAGCATGAATGGCTTCTTCAGTCCGTCAAGGAGAGTTTCGACTTCACCCGCGTGGCCTGAGCATGAAGACTGCTCGCATCGGGGGCCTCCACCTCCGCGTCGCCGATCCTGACTGGCCTGACCCGCTCGATCCGTCGTTCGCAGCGGTGGCTCCTGGAGGTCGGTGGAACCCGCAAGGCCTTCCGTGCCTCTACTTGAACGGAGACGAGGCCACCGCCCGCGCCAATGTGGCACAGCGCTTCGTCGGTCTGCCGTATGGTCCGGAGGACCTTGACCCGGCAACGGCGCCGCTCCTGCTCGGCGTCGAGGTCCCCGGCGGCGATGCGGCTGATGCGTACACGGGCGACGGCCTCGTCGCTCTGGGTCTGCCCACCACCCATCCCAACGACGCCGACGGCGACCTCATCTCGCACTCCGTCTGCCAGCCCTTGGGCCAGGCGGTCTTCGACGCTGGGCTTGACGGCGTCGACTGCCGGTCGGCTGCTGTCGGCGGGGTCCGTGAACTTGCGTGGTTCCCCCGCGACTCCAAAGCGAAGGAGGCGACGAGGCGTGCCTTCGACGAGTGGTGGTGAGCGATCCCAGCCGGGCGAGGATGACCAGGACGAGCAGTCTCTGCACCCATCTAGCCCCACCGCACCTGTCCGCGCTGCGGAACAGTCACCATCGCTCTTCGAGGATGGCTTCGCTCAGCGAGACGAGTGCGGCGTGCCCTTCAGCCTCGGTAGGAGGCAGGCGCGAGTAACCGTCGGCGATGCTGAGGATGTGGTGCAGGCGCTTCAGCGTGGCGACCACGTTGAAGCCCTGATGCCATAGTTCGCTTGCGCCGGCGGCTTGCAGGTCGCTGAGCAGGTCGGTGGGAGTCGCAGGGTCGCTGACGGCGGCCACGAGCACTGCTCCCGCCTCCGACAGGGCGCTGGCCGTGGCCGGACCTCGTCGGCGGTACCAGTCGTCCGAGCCTGTGATCACGGCCGCGGCCAGGCCCGACGCCGCGAAGTCGGCCGCCGCGGCGATCGGTGAATCGACTCCCTCGCCGCCACGGGCCTCGATACCGCCGACGGCCAGCAGACTCTGCACCCAGGCGGTGCGCTCGGAGTGGGCCGCGGCCGGCCCCAGGGCCGCCACCCACACCGCGGGGCGCTCGCCGGTGGCGAGCCGGTGGCGGTCGGCGGCGTCGCGAAGATCCTCGAAGGGCTGGGCGAGCCGCCGCATGGGCAGTCCTGGCTCGGCGGGCGCGGCGACGTCGCCGTCGTCGGGGCCGGCGACAGCGTCGTCCAACAACGGGTACTCGCTGACGCCGACCAGCGCTTCGCGGCGGGTGCCCAGAGCCTCTAGGCGTGCCTCCCACCGCTGGTCGATGGCCACCTCCAGCGATCCGTCCGCGACCACGGCGCTGATCCCCCCAGCAGCCTCCGTCGACTGCATGATGCTCCAGCCGGCCCGGGCCAGCTCCTCGGTGAGCGACTCCACGTAGAACGATCCGCCCGCGGGGTCGCCCGCCCGCGCCAGGTGCGACTCCTCCAGCAGCAACAGCTGGGTGTTGCGGGCCAGCCGCCGACCCAGGGCCGCGTCGGTGTCGACCGCCCCCAACGCATGGTCGAAGGGCAGCACGGTCACCGCGTCGGCACCGGCTACACCGGCGGCCAACGCCGCGGAGGCACCGCGCAGAAGGTTAACCCACGGGTCGCGCCGGCTGTACATGTGGGCCGCGGTGACCGCGTGCTGGTACTGGCGAGCCGCTTCCCGGGAGCCGCCGCTGGCCGTTACCACCCGAGACCACATCACACGGGCTGCTCGCAGCGCGGCGATGGTCACGAACTGGTCGGCCGTGGCCGCCAGACGAAACCCGATGAGGCCGGCTGCCGCGTCCACCGACATACCCGCCTCAACCAGCGCTCGCAGGTACGCCACTGCGGTCGCAGTGGCCCAGCCCAAGGACTGGGCCTCGGTCGCGCCCGCGTCGGCGTAACGAGTCGCGTCCACCATGAAGACCCTGACCCCCGGACCGAGCTTCGCCACCTCGCCAGCCGCGAGCGCGATCTCGTCGATGATCGACTCCGGTACCGGCTCACGCCGGTCACCCCCACCCGCCGGCGCACCCGCTCTCGGCCGCGCCCACTCCGCGGCCGGGGCCGTCTCAACCCGCCGCCCGGAGCGGGCCCACTCCCCGAGCGGATCGAGGCCAACCGAACTTCCCGCGGCCAGCACGCCGCCACGCCGGGCCGCCAGCACTCCCAGGGCCTCTGCGGTAGCGAGTGACGCATGGGGCGCCAAGGCGACCGGAGTCTCGGACAGATCAACGCCCGCGAGCACGCGGTCCAGTTCGTCGATCGTGACACCCTCGCCCACTTCGAGCTCCACCGACGTCGCGCCAGCGGCCAGATCATCGTCGACCCGCCGCCGCAGCATGTCGGGGTCGCTCCGGCCGCCCGCCACGACG
>JAKZWH010000336.1:0-2856 GCA_047515615.1 Acidimicrobiales bacterium
CGCTGTCGCCCCTCACCGACTGGACTGACCGAGGGACAGCCATCCTCTTCGCTGACGGCGCCGGGGCTGTGGTTCTGGAACGCACCGACTATCCCACCCTGCTGGGCTGGGACCTCGGCGCCGACGGGAACCAGCGCCGGCTGCTGATGAGCGACCACGACTCCACCATCACGATGGAGGGTCGCGAGGTGTTCAAAGTGGCGGTCAGGGCAGTGACCGAATCGGTGCTCACCGCCATGGACCGGGCCGGCGTCAGCCCCGACGAGGTCGACGTGCTGCTCCCCCATCAGGCCAACATCAGGATCATCGAGGCCATCTGCAAGCGCAGCGGCATCGACTTCGCCAAGAGCCACAACGTCATCGACTACACCGGCAACACCTGCGCGGCCACGATTCCGCTCACGATGGCCAAGGCCCACGCCGACGGTGCGCTCAAGCCTGGCGCGATCGTGGTGATGACCGGCTTCGGGGCGGGAATGAGCTGGGCGTCCACGGTGGTCCGCTGGTGAGGGCCCGCCGGTGAGTGACGCTGGCGACGGGGGCGACGGATCCCGGCCGCGGGTGGCACTGGTCACCGGCGGCAATCGCGGCATAGGGCTGGCCACCGCCCGGCGGCTTAGCCGGGCGGGGCACCGAGTGGCGGTGACGTACCGCAGCGAGCCGCCGTCGGACGCTGACGCCTACGGCCTCACCTGCGTCCGCTGCGATGTGACCGACTCTGAATCGGTTACGAGCGCGCTCAAGGAGACGACCCAGCGGCTAGGGCCACCGGAGATCCTGGTGTGCAATGCCGGCATCACCCGCGACGGGCTCGTGCTGCGCATGTCCGAGGCTGACTTCGCCGCGGTGATCGACGCCAACCTCACCGGCGCCTTCCGCGTGGCCAAGCAGGCGGTCCGGGCCATGGTAAGGGCGCACTGGGGACGCATCGTGTTCATCTCGTCGGTGTCAGGCATCGGTGGGCAGGCCGGCCAGGCCAACTATGCGGCCTCCAAGGCCGGGCTGATCGGCCTGGCCCGGTCGCTGGCCAAGGAGATCGCCTCCCGCAACGTGACGGTCAACGTGATCGCCCCCGGGACCATCCGCACCGACATGCTGGCCGCGCTCGACGACGCCCGACTCGGCCAAATCGTGCAACGCGTGCCGCTCGGGCGGGTCGGCGAGCCCGACGAACTGGCCGCCGCGGTGGAGTTCCTCGTCTCGGAGGACGCGAGCTACGTGACGGGTATCGTTCTTGCTGTGGACGGCGGCCTCTCAATGGGTTGAGGCACCGCCTGCGGGGAGCGACACCGGCCCGACCAAGACCCCGACCGCAAGCCAGGAATGGAAGGACAGAGCCGTGGATGAGAACTTCGAGCGCTTCAAGCAGTGCGCCGTGGAGGTGCTGTCGGTGGGCGAGGCCGATGTGGTGCCCGAGGCGAACTTCGCAGACGACCTAGACGCTGACAGCCTCGACATCGTCGAGCTGGTGATGGCCCTCGAGGAAGAGTTCGACGTGAACGTCGACGAGGACGAGCTCGAGGGCGTTAGCACTGTCGCCGAGGCCTTCGAACTGGTCACGTCGAAGCTCTGAGGAAGTTGCAGCTCTGATGAGGTTGCAGCTCTCGTGAGCAGGCCCGATCGCAGGCGGGTGGCGATCACCGGCCTCGGCGTGGTGTCGGCGGCCGGCATCGGCGCGGACGCGTACTTTGAGGGCCTGTGCAGCCCCGCGCCCGTGGGCGACCGGCGCGTCACCGGCTTCGACCCGAACGCCCACTTCGAGAGCCCCAAGGAGGCGCGCCGGGCCGATCCCTACACGCAGTTCCTGGTGGCGGCCGCGGACCAGGCCCTCGATCAGGCAGGCGAGATCGAAGCCGACCCGACCCGGTGCGGCACCATGATCGGCACCGGTGTGGGCGGGATCACCACGCTGGAGCACCAGATCAGCGTGCTCAAGGAGAAGGGCGCCCGCCGGGTGTCACCGTTCCTGGTTCCGATGATGATGGCCAACGCGGGGGGAGCGACCCTCGCGATGCGCTACGGATGGATGGGCCCCTCCGAGAACGTGGTCACCGCATGCGCGGCCGGCACCCATGCCGTGGGCAACGCGGCCCGCCTCATCGCCGACGGCCGCTGCGACGCTGTGCTGGCGGGAGGCTCCGAAGCGCCGTTCACCCCCACCGCGGTGGCCGGATTCACCAACATGACCGCGCTGTCCTCAAGCGGCGTGAGCCGCCCCTTCGACGTCGAGCGGGACGGGTTCGTGATGGCCGAGGGCGCGGCGGCACTGGTTCTCGAGGATTGGGACATGGCTCGGGCTCGGGGCGCGGTGATCCTCGCGGAGGTGCTCGGTTCGGCCTCCACCGCCGACGCCCACCACATCACCGCGCCGTCACCGGGCGGCAGCGGCGCCGTTCACTGCATGCAGCTCGCGCTCGACGACGCGGGCGTGCGTCCCGCCGATGTGGTCCACGTCAACGCGCACGGCACATCCACCGTCCTTAACGACGCGGCCGAGGCCGAGGCTCTGTCGAAGGTGTTCGGAACCTCGCCGGGCCCGCTGGTCACGTCGACCAAGGGCGTGACCGGCCACGGCCTGGGAGCCGCGGGCGCCCTGGAGGCGCTGGCGGTGGTTCTGGCCATGCAGACGCGGCTGATTCCGCCCACGGTCGGGCTCACCGTGCTCGACCCCGAACTGCCGCCGATCCGGATGGTCATGGGCGAGCCGGCCGCGTGGACCCCGGGCGTGTCGATCTCCAACTCGTTCGGCTTCGGAGGCCACAACGGCACCCTGGTGATCGCCCCGGCCGAATAGCGGGATCGAACCCGTCAGGTGTCGGTGATCACGAACATGAGGTCACATTCGGCGGCGACTTT
>JAKZWH010000337.1:0-2750 GCA_047515615.1 Acidimicrobiales bacterium
CCTCCAGCACTCAGTCGGCGCAGGCCAGGCCGCCGCCGACGGGCACGGTGGCTCCGGTCAGGTACGAACCGGCCCGCGACGCCAGGTACACGGCCGCACCGGCCAGGTCGTCGGGCTCGCCGATGCGGCCCAGCGGCACCTGGGCCGCCAGCGCGGCGCGGGCCCTGGGGTTGTCGAGGATGAAGGCCATCATCTTGGAGTCGAACGGGCCGGGCGCGATCGCGTTGACCGTGATGTGCTCGGGAGCCAGCCGCTTGGCAAGGTGGCGGGTGAGGTGCATGATCCCGGCCTTGGACGCCGAGTACGGGTAGGTCTCCAGGTCCGGCACCTTCATCCCGTCCACGGAGGCGATGTTGATCACCCGGGCCGGGTCGTCGGGGCGGGCCGCGGCCCGCAGCAGTCCCAGCAGCTTCTGTGTGAGGAAGAACGGGCCGCCCAGGTTGATGTCTATGACCTTTCTCCAGCCGTCCACCGGATACTCGTCGAGCTTCGCGCCCCAGCTGGCTCCCGCGTTGTTGACGAGGACGTCGAGCGACTCCCATCTCTCGGCCACGGCGGCGGCCAGCGCCTCGCAACCCTCCGGGGTGGACAGGTCGGCCGGTATCGCCTCGCACGGGCCGCGGGCCGCGAGCTGGCCGGCCGCGGCCGTCACCTGCTCCACCTTGCGGGCCGAGATGATCACCCGGCAGCCGGCGTCGAGCAGCCCGCCGGCGATCATGTAGCCGAGGCCCCGGCTGCCGCCGGTGACGACGGCCGACTTGCCGTCGAGCCCGAACATCTCGGTCAGGCGGTCGATGTTCATCGGCATGGTCGGTGATCCTCCGGTGATGGGCTCAGCCTCGTGGCTGGGCCGCCAATCTTTGCAGGCGAACACGATCTGCACGCACTCTGGCGGCCCCGCAAAACTCAGAGGCCGAGCGGATAGGCAGCAGTTCATGAGGATCTTCGCGAGGCACTGAGCGAGACCGTGGCCCGAGCGGCCCGCGAGCGCAGCGAAAAAGAAGCGAAAAAGAGCGGGAAACAACATGCTTCACCGCGAGGCCTCGTCACCTATCCGCTCATGTTCTAGGGTCAGCGGCGATGGCGGCCGATCGCGACCAGGCCGGTGCCCGGCAGCGCCAAGCGAGGCTTCGGATTCTGGTCGTCGGGTTGCTGGCCGTTGCCGGGCTTGTGATCGCTGGGTGCGGGGACTCCGGCAGCGACGCAGCGCCGTCGGCGAGTGCAGCGACCTCGACCACCGCCGCGGCGCCCACTTCCAGCGCGGCCCCGAGCACGAGTCCAGCGACAACGACCGTCGCAGCCACCACGGCCGCCCCAACAACAACGGCGCCGCCGACCACCACCACGACGCCGCCGACAACAGTCGCCCCAACAACAACGGCGCCGCCGACCACTACCACAGCGCCGCCGACCACGACCACCGCTGCCGCGCCCCGACCGGAGGCCTCCACGGTCGGGGATCTGATCGCGCTCGACCGGCCACTGGTGATCGCCCACGCGGGCGGCGACCAGGACTACCCCCACTCAACTATCTACGCGTACGCCCAGTCGGCGGCGGCTGGTGCCGACATCCTCGAACTGGACGTGCAACTCACCGCCGACGGCGTGCTGATCGTCCAGCACGACGACACCGTCGACCGCACCACCGAGGTCTCGGGTCCGGTGGCCGAGCTGACCCTGACGGAGATACAGGCCCTCGACAACGCCCACTGGTTCGTGGCCGGGCTGTGGGGCGACCAGACCAGGCCCGCTTCTGAGTACTCGTTCCGGGGCGTGCGAACCGGGGCGGTGGAGCCGCCGCCCGGCTTCGAGGCCGACGACTTCAGGGTGGCGACCTTCCGTGAGGTGGCCGAGCGCTTCCCCCACCACGTCCTCGACGTGGAGATTAAGCTCCAGCGGGGTGCCGACGGCGAGGAGGATCCCCTCACCGGCGTAGCCGCCGCCGAGGTGCTCGCAGCCGAGATCGCCGATCTGGGCCGGGAAGAGTCGGTGATCGTGGCCGGCTTCAACGACGAGGTGCTGGAGGCCTTCAGCCGTCTGGCCCCCGCAGTGGCGACGACTCCTGGCGAGGCGGCCCTGCTCGGCTGGTTCCTGGCGGGCGAGTCCCTGGATCCGCGGCACGCCGTTGTGCAGGTGCCCTTCACGTACGCGGGAATCGAGGTGGTGACGCCCGACACGGTCGACCGGGTGCACAGCGAGGGCCTCGAAGTGTGGGTGTGGCTCAGCGGCACCAACGCGGTGGAGACCCGCGAGTTCTATTCCGGCCTGCTCGCGCTCGGAGTGGACGGCGTGATCGCAGGCCGCCCCGCGGAGGCCTGGGCCGCTATGGCCGACCTCGGGGGCGACGGCTAGCGGCGGCGGGCGATCTCGAAGCAGGCCACCGCGGCCGCGGCGGCCACATTGAGCGATCCCAGCACCCCTTGCACCGGGATCGACGCCAGCACGTCGCAGCGCTGGGCGACGAGCCTCGACAGGCCCTTTCCCTCGGAGCCGAGCACCAGGGCCACTGCCTCGCCCGAAAGCTCAAGCTCGTAGAGGGGCCGGGGGCCGGCCGCGTCGAGTCCGACCGTCCACACGTCGCGGCTGCTGAGAGTGCGCAGTGCAGACGGAATGCCGGGCACGACCGCGAATCTCAGATGCTCCACCGCGCCGGCGGCCGCCTTAGTCACCGTGGGACTGACCCGCGCCGAGCGATGGCGAGGCAGCACGACCCCGGTCACGCCGGCGCACTCGGCGGTGCGCAGGATGGC
>JAKZWH010000338.1:0-3502 GCA_047515615.1 Acidimicrobiales bacterium
CGAGGCGCTGCTGTCCATCGGGAGGCTCCGGGTCGAGTGTCTGCGCCATGGCGTGTCCGAAGTGGTTGTCACCCGCCGCGGCGGCGGCCCGCTGTCGGCGGCGCGCTACGCAGCCCGCCTCGCGCCAGTGGAACTGCCGGCCAGCCGCCGGGTGCGGCTTCGACGCTTGTACGGCGACCGAGCACTCCTCAAGGACGAGGCTCGGGAGCTGCACGTCCCGCTGCGGGCCGACGCCGGCCCAGTGATCGACCAGCTCGTCGCCCTGCTGGCCGGCGTGGTCGCAGCCGAGGCGCCTTCCGACGCTAGGGTTCGGACCTCGTGAGCCGGATCCGTCCCATCGCAGCCGCTTGCGCGGCCGCGGCCCTGCTCCTGTTGTCTGGGTGCGGAACCTCGCCGGAGTCGGCCGCGGAGGTGGCCGGCGTGGAGTACGCCGCCGACGACCTGAAGGACTATCTCGCGACCACAGACCCCGACAACGAGGCTAGGGCGTCGCGCAGCGACGCGGCCGCCTGGCTCACCAAATGGGCGTTCTTCACCGCCCTCGAGCAGGAGCTGGCCCAGCGGGGAATTGTGGTCACCAACCCGCACGAGGCTCAGGCGGTCGCCGACATCACCCAGGCCGATCCGTCCTTCGTGCCCGGCGCCGCCGGGGGCGACATTGTGATCCGCCAGCGCGCCGCTGTGCTGGCCGCCTTCGAGTGGACCGAGCGCGAGGCCCCCGATGCAGCGGCCGGCGAACCGCTGCGCCATCTGTGCTCCAGGCACATCCTCGTGGGCTCGCAGGCGGAGGCCGACGAGGTGATGGCCCTGCTCGAGGCTGGGGAGGAGTTCGGGTTCTTGGCCATCGACCTCTCGCTGGACCCGGGAAGCGGATCGTTGGGCGGCGACCTGGGCTGCGTGCTGGAGGGCTCCTTTGTGCCGACCTTCGAGGAGGCCGCCTACGCCGCCAAACCCGGCGAGGCGGTGGTGGCCGAATCGCAGTTCGGCTTCCATGTGATCGAGGTGCTCAGCTCCGGGGTCGCGACCGAACAGAACCATCCCCAGCTCGATGCTGAGACGCTGGCCTACATGGCCGAGGACGCGGAGCTGACCGCTCTTCAGGTCGCCCAGAGCGAGGTGCAGACCCAGCGCCAACAGCTGCTGCTCGATCTGCAGGACAGCGTCTTCGAGAACTACGGGCATGAGGTGCTCGTCGACGATCGCTACGGGCGCTGGGACCTCGACGAGTTCCGGGTGGTCCTGGAGCAAACCGGCTGACCGGGGCCGGTTCGATGCCCGACCGCGGTCCTTGCCCTCATCCCAGCGACGGGGACCGCGCCGAGGAAGGCTTGAACGCCGCCATCGCGCGCCTCGACGATCTGGTGCGGACGCTGCGCGAGCAATGCCCGTGGGACCGCGAGCAGACCCACACCAGCCTGCGGCGCTACCTGCTTGAGGAGACCTACGAGGCGCTGGAGGTCCTCGACGCGAGAGTTGGCGACGTCGGCGGCGACAGCGAGGTTGAAGCCCTGGACCGGCACCTGTGCGAGGAGCTCGGCGACCTGCTCTACCAGGTCTGGTTCCAGGCCCATCTGGCCTCCGAACGCGGCGCATTCGGCATCGTTGACGTCGCCCGAAACGTGCGAGAGAAGCTGGTGGCCCGCCACCCCCACGTCTTCGGCGATGTCGAGGCCCCCGACGCCGATGCCGTGCGGGCCAATTGGGACGCCATCAAGCTCCGGGAGAAGGGCAGGGACTCGGTGATGGACGGCATCGCGCCGACGCTGCCCGCGCTGTTGCGGGCCGTGAAGGTGCAGAAGCGGGCGGCCGTCGCCGGCCTCGCCGCCAACGACTGGCCGCAAGGGGCGTTCTGCGAGACCGAGGGGGCGCTGGCGGAGTTTCGAGCCGACCCCAGCGAGCACAGCCTCGGGGAGCTGCTGCTGGCCGCGGTGGAGCTGGGCCGGCGCCTCAAGGTCGATCCCGAGGATGCCCTGCGGTCTGCAACCGAGAGGGCCGAACGCCACTATCGCGCGCTGGAGCGGGAGCCGGGTTAGAATCCAGCCCCCACACCGACGGACGCCGAGGGGGATTGGGATGGAACGGCGCCCGACCGTGAGGCCGTGCCGTGTGCAGTGCGGCGTAGTTCACAACCCGGAGGTTCGCCGGTGGGACTCATAGAGACAGTCCGCGCACGCGAGGTGTTCGACTCGCGGGGCAACCCCACCGTGGAAGTCGACGTCGAGCTGGACTCGGGCGCGAGCGGCCGGGCGATGGTGCCGTCGGGCGCCTCGACGGGAGCGTTCGAGGCGGCCGAGTTGCGCGACGGCGGCACCCGGCTGAGGGGCCGGGGCGTCCTCGGAGCGGTCGCCAACGCCTCCGGCGAACTGGCCGAGGCGGTGCGGGGCCTCGACGCCATCGACCAGCGCGCCGTCGATGGGGCGCTCATCGACGCAGACGGCACCGACGGCAAGGGGCGCCTGGGCGCTAACGCCATCCTCGGCGTGTCGCTGGCCACCGCCCGGGCGGCCGCGGCCGAACTCGAAATCCCGCTTTGGCGCCACGTTGGAGGGGCCAACGCGCATGTGCTCCCCATGCCCATGATGAACGTGATCAACGGGGGAGCCCACGCCGACAACAATGTCGACTTCCAGGAGTTCATGGTGGTCCCGGTTGGGGCCGCCTCGTACTCCGAGGCGCTGGTTTGGGGCGTCGAGATCTATCACGAGCTGGCTGCGGTCCTGCGAGCCCGGGGCCTGTCCACCGGACTGGGCGACGAGGGGGGCTTCGCCCCCGACCTTCGGTCCAACTCCGAGGCGGTTGCGCTGCTGGCCGAGGCCACCGAGCGAGTCGGGCTAGCGCTTGGCGACGAGATCGCGTTCGCCCTGGACGTGGCGTCGACGGAGTTCTTCGCCGACGGCCGCTACGTGCTCTCCGGAGAGGACCGGACCCTCGACTCGGGCGAGATGGTCGCCGCGCTGGGGCGGCTCTGCGACGACTACCCCATTGTGTCGGTGGAGGACGGCATGGCCGAGGATGACTGGGACGGCTGGTCAGAGCTCACCGCGTCGCTGGGATCGGGCCTGCAGCTGGTGGGCGACGACCTGTTCGTCACCAACACCGAACGCTTGTCCCGCGGGATCGAGGTCGGCGCGGCCAATGCCATCCTGGTCAAGGTCAACCAGATCGGGACCCTCACCGAGACGTTGGATTGTGTGGAACTGGCCGTGCGCAGCGGGTACGGGGCCGTGATGTCGCACCGCAGCGGCGAGACCGAGGACACCTTCATCGCCGATCTCGCGGTGGCCACGAACTGCGGGCAGATCAAGACGGGAGCCCCGGCCCGCAGCGACCGGGTGGCCAAGTACAACCAGCTGCTGCGCATCGAGGAGCAGCTCGGCGAGGCTGCGGCGTTCAGGGGTCGGGCCGCGCTGGCGTCGGGCGCCCGACGCGGATCGGGACAGCCATGAAGCGGGCGTGGTGGCATCGCCTGCTGCTTGTCTCGCTGTTCGCGGGCACGCTGATC
>JAKZWH010000339.1:0-3606 GCA_047515615.1 Acidimicrobiales bacterium
GAGCGACGACGACGTGCGCCGGTTCGCCTTCGAGAAGATCTACGGCGACGGCTCCGGCTGGGACAACTTCGTGGCCTTCTGCGGGGGCCTGGAGGGCGTCCAGATCGCGGGGGTTCTCGAGGGGGTGGGCGACGAGTTCCTAGGCAAGCGCTTCTCCGATGTGGTGCTGGCTGCGGGGGTGACCGACATGTCCTCGGTCGAGGCCCACGACGCGGTCTGCGACTTCTTCCTCCACAACCGGGGCGAGGTGTCCATCATCAGCCACTACGGCAACGAGGCCACCGTCGAGCGGTTCTTCCGTCGCCCCAACATGGCGCTGTGCACCGACGGGCTGATGCCGGGGCCGGGCCAGAAGCCCCATCCCCGCTCGCTGGGGTCGTTTCCCAAGGCGCTGCGCATGGCCCGGGAACTGGGCATCGGTCTGGTCGAGATCGTTCACCGCCTGGCGGTGATGCCCTGTGAGTTCATGGGCCTGCCAAGCCCGGCGCTGCGGCCCGGCGCTGACGCCTCGCTGGTGCTGTTCGACTGGGATGGCGTCACCGAGCGCAACAGCTACGAGGACCCGATGATCCCGCCCGACGGCATCGACGCGGTGTGGGTCCACGGCGATCTGGTGCAGCACGAGGGCCGCATCCACCCGCCCAAGACCTTCGACGGCCGCCACCTGCTCACGCCCCCGGCCAGCTGACTCGCGCTTCTGAGCGCGGTCTAACGGTCCGGGCCGTGGGCTGCTTACGGAGGCGCTGCGGCATGCCTCCGCTGGGGGAGAGCTTGGGCTGTGGATCGAAGGAACCCGACAGCCTCCGAGCAGGGCACCTCCGAGCAGGGTGCCTTCGAACGCGCTGGGCCAACAATATGAAGGTTGTTAGAACATAATGTAAATACCTGATAGATGTCACACCCCTATGGGATACTCTGCTCATGTTGATCGAAGCTGCTCGCCGGGCCGAAGCCGCCGCCAAGGAGATGCTGGCGCTGGTCACCGAGGGCTCGGTGTCATGCGCGGAGATTCTTGATGCGCTGGCGGTGTCCAAGGCCATCGCCGGGGTCAACTCGGCGTTCCAAGTCGCTGGCGCGGATGCGGTGGCGGGCCGGGAGCGCCACGGTGACGGCGGGGCGGAGGTGCTGGCTTCCAGTGCGGGGCTGTCGCGGCGGGAGGCTCACAGCCACATCAAGACCGCTGAGGCTGTTGGGAAGACGCAGAAGTTGCGCGACGCGGTGGCGGAGGGCCGAGTGCCGGCGGCCAACGCCAAGCAGTTGGCGCAGGCGATTGCGAAGACCAGCGCCGCCGATGTCGAATCAGACGGCGAGTTGTTGGCCAAGGCCGAGTCGATGCGCCCCGAGCAGTTCGCCCGCGAGGCCCGACGCTGGGTCACCGACCGCGACGGTGACGGCGGGGAGTCCGAGCACGCCCGCCAGCGGGCGCGGCGTTGCGTGCGGGTCTGGGACGCAGACGACGGGATGGTGCACCTGCACGGGCAGTTCGACACGGTGACCGGGCGGCGCATCGGCAACCGGCTGCGGGCCGAGGCCTCTCGGATGTATGACGCCGACAAGAAGAACTCCAAGGACTCAAACGAAAGGCGCAGCTTCCCACAGTGCATGGCCGACGCGCTCGACAGCCTCACAGCCGACACTGGCGCAAACAGCAGGGGCGGCAAGCCCTTCGCGGACATCTGCGTGGTGGCCCACGTCGACGCCGAGACCGGCAGGCTCATCGCTGAGCTCCCCGACGGTGCGCGGTTGCCCCAGTCGGTGCTTGAGGAGCTCGCCTGCTACGCCAGATTCACCGGCGTGGTCTATGACACCAGGGGCAGACCGATATGGCGGGCGCATTCTGTGCGCTGCGCGACCGAGGCCCAGCGCCAGATGCTGATCGCTCGCGACGGCGGCTGCTTCGCCTGCGGCGCGCACCCCGATATGTGCCAGGCCCACCACGTCAAGCCGGTATCGCAGGGCGGCGCCACCAGCATCGACAACATGGTGCTGGCCTGCTGGGGCTGCCACAACAAGATCCACTACTTCAACTGGCAGATCCAGGGCCCACCCGGCAAACGCACCCTCCATCCCCCAGGCCCAGCGACCTACGGGCCAGCGCACGCTCCAGACGACCTGCCCCCGCTGTTCACCCCCGACACCGACCACGAACCCAACCCATCGCCAAGGGGGCGACCCGGCGGCGCGCATGTTCCAGACCTTCTGTCACTGGAGAGGTCCGGCGCCAATGTCCCGGACCCGCCGTCACTGGAGAGGTCCGGCGCCGCTGCGGGCTCAGCCGATGGTTGGCGGGCCACTCGTCCGGCCGGGTCCTGCGACTGCCCGAGCGGCGCTCCGCAACGCCAGAGCCCACCGCGACGGGCCTTGCACCTCCGATGCCGAGTGCTCGGGTGCAGCCGCGCCCGGTCCTGCATCCGCTCTACCGGTGTGCGGACAGGACGAGTCTCTTCCCGGTCTCAATTGAGGATCCCCGGGCCGGCAAGCCACAAGTTGTTCTTCATGCTGGACTAGCGAGTGCCATCGGGCCCCATATTCACCCGAGCTGGATGGACCCCGCCCACGAATTGACGCCGGAGCGTGGTTGAAGGAGGTCGAGCTGGCGACTAGCCGGGTGGCTGATTGATGAGGTGGGTTGCTGCGTTGTCGAAGTGGTCGAACATGGCGGCCCGGATCTCGTCGGGCAGCGGGCGGCCTGTGCCGTCGGCGATGGTGGCCGCATCGAGTGAGGCCGTCATGTGTTCCATCCAGGCGTCTCGCTCGACGTGGCCGATGGCGAAGGGCATGTGCCGCATCCGCAGGCGGGGATGGCCCCTCTCCTCGCTGTAGTGCGGGGGCCCGCCCCAGTACTGGACCAGGAACCCGGCCAGCCGCCTCCGGGACGGCCCCATGTCCCTCGGGTACATGGGCCGCAGCCGCGGATCGTCCTCGACCGCGTCATAGAACCTGTCCACCAGCTCGTCGAAGAACCGCTGGCCACCCACTGTCTCGAACACTGTGAGCGGTGCCTGCATCGCCTCGCGCATCGACCCCTTCAGGTTCACGCTCGCCATATGACGCTTGCCCTCCCCGGTGTCGGCGGGCTCGGGTTGTGCGGCGTCGTGTGGCTCGCTCACGCCTCGCAGCGTACGGCCACTCACCGCGCAGGCCCGACCCGTCACCGTTCACGTCTGCGCAGGCCCTCTCGGTGCGGCCACTCGCCGCGCCAGGCCGACCCGTGGATGAGTGCCGGTACCGTCGATGGCTGTGAGCGTCGCAGGAGCAGCCGTCGGGGCGCTGGACAAGGTCGTCTCCTCCATGTCGGGTGGCGGGGAGCGGCGTCCCGGGCAGCGCCAAATGTGCGAGGCGGTCGCCGTTGCCCTCGAGGGGGACCGGCATCTGGTGGTCTCGGCCGGCACCGGAACCGGCAAGTCGATGGCCTACCTCGCGCCGATTGCGGCGAGCGGCAAGAAGGCGGTCGTCGCCACTGCGACAAAGGCCCTCCAGGACCAGCTTGTCAACAAGGACCTGCCCCAACTGGCGCAGGCCCTGGGCAAGCCGCTGCGGTTCGCGGTGCTCAAGGGCCGGTCGAACTACATCTGCCTCAAGAAGCTCGCTGATCTGTCCTCGGCC
>JAKZWH010000340.1:0-3304 GCA_047515615.1 Acidimicrobiales bacterium
GCCGACACCTTCGAGGTCGAGAGCGCGGGCAGCTGGCAGGCGGACGCGGACGGCAGGTCGCTGCAAATCGAGGTCCGGGGAACCGTCAGGACGGGCGTCCCCGGGCAGCCCACCGGACTCGGCGCGACCAAGCTGGGCCGCTACCGCATCGACCTCGCCTGGAGCGCCCCGGCCTTCGACGGCAACCTCCCCATCACCGGCTACCGCATCGAGGCCTCCCCCGACGGCGTCACCGACTGGACCGACCTCGTTCTTGACACCGGATCGACCGACACCGCCGACACCCACACCCCGCTCGCCCCCTCCACCACCCGCCACTACCGCGTCTCCGCCATCAACTCCGCCGGCACCGGCGACCCCTCCGGGTCCGCCGACGCCACCACCGATCCCAACACCCCCCCGGCCTTCACCGTCGATGCCGCGAACGTGTCCGTGCCGGAGAACACCCCCGCCAACACCAATATCTCGGGCGCCAACCGCACCGCCACCGACCCCGACGGCGACAGCGTCACCTACAGCTTCCAGACCAGCGGCGGCGTCACCCAGGACTACCAGTCCTTCAACATCGACTCCGGCACCGGCCAGGTCAAAACCAAGAGCGCGCTCGACCACGAGGCCCAGGCTTCCTACGAAGTCAGCGTGGTAGCCACCGACATCCACGGCGGCATCGACACCATCGCCTACAGCATCGCCGTCGGGGACGCGGCCGAGCCGCCCGCGAAGCCGGACGCGCCCGCGGTGACGGCCACGCCCGGGGCCACCGACAGCGTCGAGGTCAGCTGGGCCGCCCCCGCCAACGCCGGCAAGCCCCCCATCACGGGCTACGACCTGCAGTACCGCCAGGGCACCAGCGGGTCCTGGACCAACGGCCCCCAGAACGTCGCCACCACCAGCGCCGCCATCCCCGCCCTGGACGGGAACCGCCCCTACGACGTGCAGGTGCGGGCGAAAAACGACGAGGGCGACAGCGACTGGTCGGACCCCGGCAGCGGCCGCACCGCTAACAACGCGCCCGTCCTGGCCGCCGGCCCGCTGACGCTGACCGTCCCCGAGAACACCGCCGCCGACATCGCTATCGGCGCCGCCGTCGGAGCCTCCGACGCCGACAGCGACCCCCTCACCTACACCCTGGAGGGCGCCGACGACGCCTCCTTCGCCATCGTCGAAACCAGCGGCCAGATCCGCGTCCAGGCCGCGCTCGACTTCGAGGCGACAAACTCCTACTCGGTCACCGTCAGGGCCGACGACGGCACCGACTCGGACACCGTCGCGGTCACCATCGACGTCACCGACGTCGACGAGCCGCCCGTGCCCCCGGGGGCGCCGGCGGTGGCGGCCACGTCCGGCACCGACGACAGCCTCGACGTCGCCTGGACCGCGCCGGCCAACGCTGGCAAGCCCGCCATCACGAGCTACGACCTGCACTACCGCCCGGGCATGTCCGGGAACTGGATCGACGGCCCCCAGGACGTAGCCGTCACCAGCGCAGCCATCCCCGACCTGAGCCCGCGCACTTCCTACCAGGTGGAGGTGCGCGCGACCAACGCCGAGGGCGACAGCGACTGGTCCTCCCCCGGCACCGGCAGCACCAACGACCCGCTGAACAGCGCCCCGACCTTCGCCAACCCCACCGTGACCCTGACCCTCCCCGAAAACACCGCCGGGGGCGTCGACATCGGCAGCCCAGTTGAGGCCGTCGACGCCGACGCGGGCGACACCCTGACCTACTCGCTGACCGGCGCCGACGCCACCTCCTTCACCATCGTCACCAGCAGCGGCCAGATCCGCACCAGGTCCAGCGTGACCTACGACTTCGAGGCGCCGAAAAACTCCTACTCGCTCAGCGTCACCGTCACCGACCAGACCGCCAACTCCTCCGCTTCCGTCACCATCAATCTCTCCGACGTGGACGAGCCACCGGCAAAGCCGGCCGCGCCGGCGGTGGCGGCCACGCCCGGCGCCGCCGACAGCCTGGACGTGAGCTGGCCCGCGCCGGCCAACGCCGGCAAGCCCGCCATCACCAGCTACGACCTGCGGTACCGCAAGGGCGACATGGGGGGCTGGACCGAGCGCCCCTCGGGCGTCACCACCACCAGCGCGACCATCGACGGCCTCGACGGCAACAGCTCCTACCAGGTCGAGGTGCTGGCCCGGAACGACGAGGGGGCCAGCCCGTGGTCGGACCCCGGCAGCGGCCGCACCGGCAACAGCGTCCCCGTCTTCGACCCCCCGTCCGTGACCCTCTCCGTGCCCGAGAACACCCCTGCGGCCCGCAGCGTCGGCAGCCCCGTCCAGGCCGCCGACTCCGACAGCGACACCCTTGAGTACGCCCTCGTCGGCTCCGACGGCGAGGCCTTCGACATCGACTCCGCCAGCGGCCAGATCCGCACCATGGACCCGCTCAACCACGAGACCACACCGTCCTACTCGTTCCGGGTCCGGGCCGAGGACGGCAACGGCGGCACCGCCTTCGCGGACGTGCGGGTGGACGTCTCCGACGTCAACGAGCCTCCCGCCACCCCCCTGCCGCCGACGGTGACGGCGACCGCCGGCTCCAACACCAGCCTCACCGTGAGCTGGACCGTGCCAGCCAACGCCGGCAAGCCCGCCATCACCAGCTACGATCTGCAGTACCGCCAGGGCAGCGGCGGGAACTGGACCAACGGCCCCCAAAACGTCGTCGTCACCAACGCAGTTATCCCCATCCTGAGCTCGAGCACTTCCTACCAGGTGGAGGTGCGCGCAACCAACGCCGATGGCGACAGCGGCTGGTCGGACCACGGCACCGGCAGCACCGGCAGCAGCCTGTCCGTCATCACCCAAGTGATGGAGGTGAGGATCGTAGAGGGCAACGCGCATCTGGTGGTGAGATGGATGGCGGTGGACAACGCCACGGGCTACAAGGTGCAGTGGAAGTCCGGTGTTGACTACAACACCGGCGACCGGCAGGCCACGGTCACTTCGGGATCGACCACGCGCTACAGGATTCCCAACCTCACCAACGGCACGGAATACACGGTAAGGGTGATTGCGACCCGGGCGGGCGTCAACGACGGCCCGCCGTCGGCGGAGGTGACAGCGACGCCCCATGTCGTCGCCCCTCCACCTCCGGCGAGCAATTCGCCGACGGCGGATGCGGGCCCGGACCAGCTCGGCGTGAGGGAAGGCGCCTTGGTAACGCTGGACGGCAGCGGCAGCAGCGATCCGGACGACGATCCGCTGCGATATCGCTGGAATCAACTCAGTGGCGAGCCCGTGGTGCTGTCGTCCCGGAATGTGGTCAATCCCACCTTCACGGCCCCGC
>JAKZWH010000341.1:0-3403 GCA_047515615.1 Acidimicrobiales bacterium
CCGGGACTAGGTCGCCGGAGACCTCGCCCTTGGGCCGCCGGGCCCTGGCGGCCCGCCAGGTCCAGGTGCCGTCGTCACGCTGGCTAGTGAGTTCAATCTCGATTCGTCGAGGCACGGCCCACAAAGCTACACGCCCCGCCAACGGGTAACGACCGCCGGAAATATTCATTATGTAAAGTTGACGCGATCCGGCCATGCGGTGCGGGCGGGAACGTGCGGTCGCCGCCCCTTGTCAACACGTGCCGCTTAGCCCCGAGCGTGCGACACCGGGCCGGGACCGTCAAGCCTCCAGCCGGCGGAGGCCTCGATGGCGGCGCGCACGAACCGGCCGGCCGACTCCGCCGCCTGCTCCAGGCCGGCGCCCAGGGCCAGGCCGGCGGCCAGAGCGGCCGAGAAGGTGCAGCCGCTGCCCCGCACGTTGTCGGTCGCAATTCGCGAGCCGCGCACCGCCCAGGCCCGGCGCTCGGTGATCACCACATCGTCGGGATCGCCGTCGAAGCCCCCGCCGGTCACCACCACCGCCTGGGCACCCAGCGCCCGGAACACCTCCGCAGCGTCCAGCACCGCCTCGGCGCTCGGCAGCCGCCTGCGCGCCAGCAGCTCGGCCTCGGCCCGGTTGGGCGTCACCACCAGGGCCAGCGGGAACAGCAGCTGCCGGTAGGCGTCCTCAACCTCGTCGGACACGAAGCGCATTCCCCTGCCGTCCACCATCACCGGATCGACAACCGGGGCGGGCAGCACGCCGCGCTCGACCCGCTCGGCCACCAGCTCCACCACCTCCCGGCGGCGCAGCAGGCCGGTCTTGACCCCGTCCAGGCCGAGATGGGCGGCCACCGAGTCGATCTGGGCGGCCACCAGGTCGGCCTCCACCGCGGTCGAGGCCGTGACTGCGGTCAGCGACTGGGCGGTTACCGCGGTAAGGGCGCTGGCGCCGTGCACGCCGAGGGCCGCGAACGTGGCCAGGTCGGCCTGCACACCCGCGCCCCCCAGCGGGTCCGAAGCGGCTATCGTGAGCAGCACCGGCGGCATGGTCGACACCACGACCCTAGATCGTGCCACATAGACACCTCGCCACACCGCCATTGCTTCGGGTCGCCGGATCGCCACCGTGCCGCTGCCATCCGTCCGCTACCTGGAAGAACCACGCATGGAATCGACCCGCGGGAAGCTTCTGGTGTCCGCCCCGAGCCTGGTTGATCCCAACTTCCGCCAGACCGTGCTGCTGTTGCTCGAGCACGGATCCGAGGGCGCCCTCGGGGTAGTGCTGAACCGACCCAGTGAGCTGCCGGTCAAGGGCGCCATCGACGAATGGTCCACGGTGGTGAGCAAGCCGCGCGTGGTGTTCGTGGGCGGTCCCGTGAGCCAGTCCTCGGTGATCGCGCTGGCGTCGGTGGCCCTCGACGACGCCGGCGACCACTGGTCGCAGGTCGTGGGCCGGATCGGCACCATCGACTTGGAGAAGAACCCGAGCGACATCGGCGGGCTCGACGAGGTGCGCATCTTCGCCGGCTATGCCGCGTGGGCGCCCGGACAGCTCGAGGTCGAGCTGGCCGAGAACGCGTGGTTCGTGCTCGACCACGAAGGGGCCGACCCGTTCGTGGAGGAGCCCGGCGAGCTGTGGTGGGAGGTGTTCGCCCGCCAGGACGGGGAGTTGAACCGACTGCGGCTGTACCCGCGCAACCCCGCCGACAACTGACGGCCCGCGCCCGGGGTCAGCCCGGCTCGGGCTCGGGCTGGGACTCGGGCGCGGCGGGGGCGGTCAACTCGGGCTGATCCTGTCGATGATCCGCTCGATCTCGTCGGTGATCCGATCGACCACCCAGCGTGATCCGGCCTGGTTGAGGTGCACCCCGTCCTGCTGGCGCACGTCCACCGGCCTGCCTCCGGGATCGCCCGGCGGCGGAACCGCGTCGCGGTAGGGCTCGTCGCCGCCGAACATGTCCCAGATGTCGATCATGGTCACAAAATCCCGCTCGGCGACCGCCGCGGCCGCGAGCTGGTTCATGACCGCGTAGCCCTCCCGGAATTCGTCGCCGCGGGTCGGAGGCAGGCCGACCCAGATCACGTGCCGGTGGGGAGCTTCCAGAACGTCTAAGGCGACACCGAGGCGTCGGCTCCACTCGGCTCGCCACTCGTCGCTGCCTCTGTTCAGGGTATGGCCCTCCGGCGCCGTCATGGATTGCCAGTCGTTGCTTCCCAGGGTCGCCACCACCACCTCGGGGTTGTAGTGAGCCGCGATCGCGAAGAAGTGGACCGGCCAGTTGAAGTAGCTCGGCCGGGTCAGGCCGGTTGAATGCCGCTGGTCCAGGGTTATCTCCGTCACGTCTCTGAGCCGGCCCTCCCGCCGCAGGCCGTGGCCGAGATAGAACGCCTGGCTGTCGCCCACCGCCCAGGTCACCAGGGGTGCCTCGGCCGACACCGGCACCGGGCGAACGTAGGCCGGCGGGCCCGCGGGCACAGTCGTGGTGGTGCTGGTGGTGGTCGCCGTGGCAGCCGTGGCATCCGTGGCGGTGGTAGTCGCAGCGACGTCGGGCTCGCCGGGCGGTGTGTCGGGCTCGGCGGGCTGCGTGTCGGGCTGGCCGGGCTGCGTGTCGGGCTGGCCGGGCGGTGTGTCGGGCTGGCCGGGCGGTGTGTCGGGCTCGCCAGGAGAAGCGCTAGCAGGCTCGCGGGGCGCAGGGGCGGACTCATCGGTCGGGGCGGCGGCCTCGCCGTCGGGGGGCTGCTTAGCGGTGCCGTCGAGCTCGAGTTGCAGGAGCTCCTCCACGTCGCCGATCACATCGATCTGCTGGCCGGCCTCGTCGCCAGCGCCGCGCAGGTCGCGCAGCAGGTCGTAGGGACGGTTCAGCGACAGACCGTTGGCCAGGCGGTCGGTATCGGTGGCCGCCTCCAGCCAGCGCTCCCGATCCGGCCCGAGGGGCAGCCTGTCGGCGATCTCCACGATCTTGCCGCTCACGAGCAGGAGCGCCACACCCAGGCACAGGGTTGCCGAGAGCACTGAGGCCCGCACCGACTTGGTGGGGGTCTCATGGGCGGCGGTCTCGGGCAGCGGTGGCCTGAACGTCGCCACCACCCGGTTGACTCGTCCCAGCGGACGCTCGAGCGCCTCGATTGCCTCCCTCGCCCGAAGCCGGGCCCGCCTGAACCGGATCCGCTTGACTCGTCCCAGCAGACGGCCGAGCGCCTCGATTGCCTCCCTCGCCCGAAGCCGGGCCCGCCTGAACCGGATCCGCTTGACCCGCCCGATCGCCAGCTTCTGCTCTCTGGCGCGCCCCCGTCTCGAAAGCTTGGCCGTCGGCGTGTGCTCTCGGTTCGGCCAGCGCATCAGAACTGGAAGTAGATGTAGTCGGCGACGCCCTCGGGGCCGAGCGCCACCACGATCATCGTCCACACCGCGAAGCCGGCC
>JAKZWH010000342.1:0-16916 GCA_047515615.1 Acidimicrobiales bacterium
CGCCGCCCTCGGGCACGGTCGGGGGTTCACGCACTACTGCGTGGCCAAGGCCGGCATCGTGGCGCTGACCAAGGCCATCGCGGTGGAATGCGCGCCCTACAACATCCGGTGCAACAGCGTCGGACCGGGTCCAGCCGACACCCAGCAATCAGTCGACCTCGTGGGCGAGGAGTTGATGGACAAGTGGCGCGCCGAGGGCTTCCCGCTGGTGCCGGCCAACCGGCTGGCGTCCGTCGACGACGTGGCTCATGCCTTCCTGTACCTCGCCTCCGACGAGGCCAGGTACGTGTCGGGGATCAACCTGATAGTGGACGGCGCCCTGACCGCTCAGACCTACGACGTGCCCGAGAGTTAGCGAACCCGGTTCGCCGCTGCGGGACGCAACGACAGCGTCGCGGGGGCGCCAGTATTCTCGCCCAGACCCAACATCGTGGGTGTCAAGATGGTGAACTTTACTTCACGTTGGTGAACCAGGTAGGGTTCCGCCGCGCGAGACGGTCCGTCTCGCGCGGGTGACCAACTCAAGGGGGGATCGATGACCCAACACAACGACATGAACCGACGCAGGTTCTTGACCCTTACCGGAGGGGGCCTGGGGGCGGCTGCCCTACTCGCCGCTTGCGGTGACGACGAGGAGGCCGCACCGACCACCACCGCGGCCGCCGCCGCGCCCACTACCACCGCCGCGCCGACCACCACCGCCGCGCCCGAACTGAGCGGCTCCCTGCGCTGGGGCGCCATGTCGCTGCCGGGCCTGCCCTACCTCGACGAGGTCCAGCCGACGATCGACTCGTTCACGGCCCTTCACCCAGGCGTGTCCATAGATCTGGAGGAGATCGCGCCCGACGGCTACACCGACAAGCTGGTGGCCTACAACGCGGTCAACAACATGCCCGACCTGTTCTTCAGCCACAACGGCTGGGTCGACCTCTTCGCCCAGCAGGGCATCACCCGCGACATGCGGCCCTACCTGGAGGCCGACCCCGACCTCAACGTAGACGCCTGGTACCCGTCGATGCTGCAGGTCTGCTCCACGGTGGAGCTGGGCGACCAGCCCGCCGGAGAGATGCACTGCCAGGGCATGAGCGCCGACGTGAACACGTTCTTCTACAACATCCCGATGCTGGAAGCAGCCGGCCTCGAGCTTCCGGGCGACGGCTTCACCTGGGACGACATGGCCGAGTACGCGCGGGTGCTCACCACCGGCGACGTCATCGGCTACGCGCCGCTGGCGGACAATCCCGACAACGCCCACGGCCCGATCGGGGCCTTCGGAGGGGACTTCCTCGACGAAGAGGCCCAGGTCATGCTGATCGACGACGGCTTCAAGGCCGGGTTGCGGGCCCTGTGGGATCCGGTACGGGAGGGGGTCTTCGCCACTCCCGAGCAGATCACCGCGGTCGGTGACCCCCACGCCGGCTTCATCGGCGGTCGGTTCGCCATGATCGAGGGGGCGGTCTGGTCGGTCCCCGCGCTGCGGGACTCCCAGTTCGAGTGGGACGTCCACACCCTGCCCGAGGGCACCCACGGCACCCGCGGCGGCGGCGGCACCGCCGGCTGGGGCATCAGCGCCGAGACCGAGCATCCCGACATCGTGTGGGAGCTCATCAAGCACCTCTACGGGCCCGCATACGTGCCCTGGATGGAAGGCGGCGCGGTGGTACCGCCGCTCAAGCGCTACGCCGACGATCCGAGGTGGCGCCAGCCTCCGCCCAACAACCACCAGGCGTTCCTCGACGCGGCCAACTCCATCATCATCAGCCCGATCGGCGGGCCCTTCGACAGCACGGGCGGCATCCACTACGGGGAGTTCGCGGGGGTCTTCAGGCGCTACGTCATCGAGGGCCAGTCGATGGACGACGCCCTAGGTCCGTACGAGGAGAACATGAACGCGGCGCTGGCCCTGAGCCCGGCCGTGAAGCGCGACATTCCCATCGAAGTCGCCGGCTGAGGCTGCTCAAGCCGACGGACTAGGACCCCGCGCCGCGGCTGCGCCATCGGTCGCAGTGCGGCGCGGGGTGCGAGCCATCGACAGCCACTCCCGCGCCGACGAGCCGAGCGGTCGCGCCTGAGGCTAATTTCGGGATCATGACGCCGACGAAGCGGCTTCGGAGATCTTGAACCCGATAGAAGATCTCCCGCCGATAGAGAACCTGCCCCTCCCGAAGGGCGGCTCGACAATGCGCGGCCAGGAACGGCTGGCCGGCTACATCCTGGTTGCCCCGGCGCTGCTGATGTTCGGAGTGTTCCTGTTGGGTCCTCTGATCTACGGCGCGTACCTGAGCCTCACCAACTCGAACCTGCTGTCCGACTCGAACTTCATCTGGTTCGAGAACTACGCCAACCTCCACCGCGACCCGCTGTTCTTCAGGTCCCTGCGGTTCACCGGGCTGCTGTTCATCGAGGTCACTCCGCTGGCGATCCTGATCTCCTTCGTGTTCGCCAACCTCCTCAACCAGCGGATCAGGGGCACCAGCCTGTTCCGCTTGGCCTACTTCCTGCCCCTGGTGGCGTCGGGGGTGGCGGTGGCCACCATGTGGCGATTCGTGTTCACCAGCGACGGCCTCTTCAACACCTTCCTGAGCTTCTTCGTCGACACCCACACTCCCTACCTGGTGCTTCCCCAGTGGGCACCCCACGTGGTGGCGGTCATCGTGCTGTGGTCTCTGATACCGCTCAACACCGTGTTCTACATGGCCGCGCTCCAGAGCGTCCCCCGAGAGCAGCTCGACGCGGCCATCGTGGACGGCGCCAACGCCTGGCAGAAGGCCCGTTACGTCACCTGGCCGCTTTCGGCGCCCACGACGTTCCTGCTGGTGATCCTGAACCTGGCCATCACCAGCGTCGGATCGTGGGACATCCTCAACGTCCTCACCGGCGGCGGGCCCGAGAACAGCACGACCACCACCGCCTACCTGCTGTACCTGCGGGCCTTCCGGGGGCAGTTCCAGATCGGGTTCGGCTCGGCCATGGGCGTGGCGCTGACCGCCATGCTGCTGCTGCTCACCGTCGGGGTGTTCAAGGCCCAGAAGCGATGGAGCCACTACGGATGAGGACCCTCGTGCGGCACCGGGGACGAATCGCAGTCTACGTAGTGCTGTTGCTCGGGTCGGTGGTGATGATCGCGCCGTTCGTGTTCAACCTGTCGAAGTCGCTGCAGACCGCGCCGCAGACCTTCGCCTTCCCCTTCGAGTGGATCCCGGATCCCTTCACCTGGTCCAACTACGTGGAGGCCTACAACAAGATCGGCACCCAGGCCTTCATCAACAGCGCGCTGCTGACCGTCGTCGTCGTCGTCGGGCAGACGATCCTGGGGATGATGGCGGGGTTCGCCTTCGGCACCCTGCGGTTCCCGCTGCGGGACTCGCTGCTCCTGTTGATCGTCGGAGGCTTAATGGTCCCGTTCCACGTGATCATGATCCCGCTGTTCATGTTCATCTTCAGGATCGGCTGGCTCGACACCTACGCGGGCCTGATCATCCCCATCGTGGCCTACACCGATGTGTCGGTGTTCATGTTCCGCCAGTTCTTCCGGACGGTTCCCCGCGAGATCTACGAGGCCGGGATCCTGGACGGCGCCGGACCCATCCGGGTCTTTCGCAGCCTCTACGCCCCCTTGGCCGGGCCGACCGTCGTCGCCTTCGTGATCGTGTCGTTCCTGGCCGCGTGGAACTTGTACGCCTGGCCCTTCCTGGCCGTGGCCGACCCCGACCTGCGGGTGGTGACCCTCCAGCTGGGCATCGCGGGCGGCACGTTCAACTCCAGCTCCAGCCCGCTGCGGCCCGAGATCCTGGCGGCCATGTCGCTGCTGTCGATAGTCCCGGTGATGACGGTGTTCATGATCATGCAGCGCCGCTTCGTGGAGAGCATGGCCAGATCGGGGATCACCGGATGAGCCGCAACGGCCGGATCGCCGATCACCAGATGACCCGCGACGGCCAGCTCACCGATCACCGGATGACCCGGACACGGCCCGCGCCGGACCCGGTGCAATGACCGGCACAGGACTGCTCACCGAGTCGTCTAGCGACGACCTGGCTTGCGGCGACGCCCGGCCGCGGCTCGTGCGCGACGGCTACCTGTTCTTCCGGGACCTCCTGACGGCGACAGACGTGGCCGCGGTCGAGGAGGCGATCCTTGCAGCGGTGGCGGCCACGCCGGGCTGGATCGCGGAGGGCACCGATCCCGCCGACTGGATGGCCGGCCCGTCGGTGGCGGGCGAGAGCTATGACGACCCCGACTATCTGGCGATGTACCGCCGGGTGCAGAGCATCCAGAGCTTCCACGAGTTCGCCCACCACCCCCGCATCGTCTCGACGGTGGAGGCCCTGCTCGGCGACGACGTCTTCGTGCACTCCAACCACGTCGCCCGGGTGGTCGGGCCGTCGGCGAGGGTCGAGCCCACCCGCATCCACCAGGACTGGCGGCCGGTGCAGGGCGCGGCCGACACCCTGACCGTGTGGATCCCGCTGGCCGACATCCCTCCGGCACTGGGCGGTCTGCGGATCCTGGAGGGATCCCACAAGGGCGGCGTCGTGCCGTTCGATGCTGACGCGGCCTCGATCCACATCGACAATGGCGACCCCCGATGGCGGACCGCCTCCTACCGGCGCGGCGACGCCCTCGTCTTCCACAGCCTCACCGTCCACGGAGGGCGGCCCAACAGCACCGACCGGCTCCGAAGGTCCTGTGAGTTCCGCTACCAGCGGGTCAGCGACCCCGCCGTGGTGTCGACGGTGCGCTTCCCGCACTGGCATCCCTCCATACCCGACTGGCCCGAGTTGACCGAGGGATGGACCTCTCTGGCGTCGATCGAAGTGCCCGCCTTCGTCGAGTTCGAGCAGTTCGACGACACCGCTGCGCACTTGCCCACCCCGCCGTCGCGGCTTCTCGGGACAGAGAAGACCCTCAGGGCGGCAGACCGCCCGGAGCGCTCGACACGCCGCGGCGCCCGAGTGGACGGGCAGAGCCGGGCGGCGTCGCCCTCAGCCGAATATGGCCTCGTTGACCTCGACGCCCAAACCGGGGCGGTTCTCGGCGGTGACCCGGCCCCCTGACGGTTGGGGCTCGCCGATGAAGATCGGCACCGTCTCGGACTCCGGCAGCGAGTCCCACACCGGCATCGGGAAGTACTCGACCATCGGCACGTTGGCCGTGCCCAGCGCGAAGTGGATGTGAGTGGCGCCGTAGGCGTGGGGGATGACGGTTAGCCCGGCCGCCTGGGCCAGCGCGGCGATCTTGCGGCCCTCGGTGAGCCCGCCGCAGCGGCGCAGGTCGGGCTGGAGGATGTCCATGGCCTCGCGCTCGATGATGTCGCGGAAGCCATACCGGGTGTACTCGTGCTCTCCCCCGGAGATGGGGATGTTGGTCTCCCGCCGGAGCTTGGCGTAGCTGGTGAGGTCGTCGGGCACGAACGGCTCCTCGATCCAGGCCAGGTTGTAGGGCTCGAGCCGCCGGCACATCTTCTTGGCGTAGTTGAAGTCCCAGCCCATGTAGGCGTCGGCCATGATCTCGATGTCGGAACCCACCGCGTCGCGGATGTTGGCGATGTGCTCCTCGTTCTCGGCCATGCCCCGCACGCCGTTGCCGGGCCCGTACGGGAAGCGGGCCTTCATGGCCTCATATCCCTCGGCCACGTAGGCCTTGGCCTCGGCGGCCACCTTCTCGGCGCCGACCGGGTGCAGAGCCGACGCGTACACCGGCACGTCGGGATGAACCGGCCCGCCGAGCAGTTCGTAGACCGGCTTGCCCGCGGCCCTGCCGAGGTTGTCCCACAGGGCTATGTCGATGGCGCTGATCGCCTGCAGGGCTATGCCCTTGCGCCCGTAGGGAAGGGTGGACCGGTACATGCGGTCCCACAGGCCCTCGGTCTCGGCCGCGTCGGCACCGACCAGCAGGTTGCGGAGGTGGCGCTCGACGATGCCCTCGACCGCGCCGACCCCGTCCTCGCACCATCCCCGGCCCACGACGCCGTCGGAGGTCTCGACTTCCACTACCGCCATGGCCGAGTCCCAGAACCACGAGCCTCGGGTCTCTTGGTACTCGGGGTAGATGTCGAGCGGAGTCACCAGCGGCAGCGTCTTCTCCCGCTCGGCGAGGTGCCCCCAGATCGACCGGGGGGCGTGGCGCACTCGGATGTCTGTGATTCTCATTGTCGTCACACCCTGTAGTAGCGCTCGGCGTTCGTCTGGAACAGCGCGGCCCGCTCGTCGTCGGAGAAGTCGGCCGTGATCTCCCGGTAGGCGTCGAGCATGGTCCTGTAGGAGCTGTAGAGGCTGTCCACCGGCCAGTTGGAGCCGAACATGCACCGCTCGACCCCGAACACCTCGATGCACGCCAGCACCCACGGACGGATGCTCTCGGTGGTCCAGGAGTGGTCGGTCATGCCGAGACCGGAGATCTTGCAGGCCACGTTGGGCGCGCCGGCGAGCGTGGCCATCCCCGCCCGCCAGGCATCGAAGTACTCCTTCGAGCGCTCCATGGGGACGCCGCAATGGCCCAGGATGAACTGGAGGTCACCGAACTGCTCGGCGGCGCCGCGGGCTCCGTCCATGCCCTCCCAGGTGGAGTTGAGGTCGTACAGGAAGCCCAGGTCGCTCAGAGCCCGCAGGCCTCGGCGGAACTCGGGGGTCAGCAGGTCGTCTCCCTGGACGAAGTTGCGCACGCCTCGCATGTTGGCGTGCTCGCCGTGGCGTTCGAGCTCGGCGCGGGCCGTCTCCGAGGCGAGGTCGGTCTTGGCCACGATGGCGTGGGGGTAGCCGTGCTCGTCGGCGACCGACTGCAGCCAGGCCGTCTCCCAAACCTGGTCATCGCCGCCGTACTCAGCCTGGATGTGGACCGACTTGACCACGTTGCAGCCCTCGAAGTCGGCCAGCAGGTCCTCGATCACATAGCTCCTGCGGATCCCGGAGTAGTCGCCCACGACCGCGGTCTCGGTGGGTTCCTCCTCCTCGAGCCAGTGGTACAACCCCTTGCTCATGTCCCACAGGTGGTGGTGGCAGTCGACGAACGGCTCGGTCATGGTGCTCCTTGTCGGGTGTTCGGGGTCGTCGCTAGCCGGGCACGGCCTGCCGCAGACCGGTCCGGGCGGAGGTGTAGGCGGCCTCCAGCAGACGGACGACGGTCGCGCCCAGCTGAGCAGGGGACCTGTTGTGGTCCCGGCCCAGAATGATGTCGACGAGATTGTTGACGGGGGCGTCCTCCGGGTAGGGCGCCGAGTACGTCCAGGGGCCCGCCGGCCTCGGGTCGGCCGGATTCTGCTCTACGGAGCCGTCGGCCCGGTACAGGCCCAACTCGGACGCGGCAAGGTCGAGCAGGATGTGGCCCCCGGTCCCGTAGATCCGGTACTCGAGCAGCTCCTGCTGGGTGCGGACTGTGGATCCGGTCGAACCGATGGTGCCGATGCAGCCCCCCTCGAAGCGGATCGCCAGCGCGTCGACCAGGTCGACCCGCAGATCCCGGTTCTCCATGAAGGCGAACACGTCGACGGGCATCAGGCCGGTGATGAACAGCAGCAGGGCCGCGGAGTGGGTGATCTGCACGATGGCCTGGCCGCCCCCGGACACCGCCGGGTCTCCGTAGGTGTCGGTTCCGGTGGGTGTGATCGTGAACCCGACCGCGTCGGCCACCAGGTGGATGTCGCCGCGGAACAGGTCCCACACGATCGTGGCGAACAGCGAGTGGCCGTAGAGCAGCTCGCCGATCTCGCCGGACGCGATCCAGTCGCGAGCGCACAGCACCTGCTGGTTGTAGTGGTAGGGATAGCCGACCACGATCTCCAGGCCCCGGCCGGCCGACTCCTGCAGCAGCCGGGCCGCGTGGCCCGACTCCACCACCATGGGCTTCTCCAGCATCAGATGGGCCCCAGCCTCGAGAGCATCCATGGCCACCTGGTAGTGGGCCATGTGGGGCACCGCGATCACGACCCCGTCGAGAGCCTCGTTCTCGAGCATCTCCCTGTGGCCCGGGTACACCCGCTGAGGATGGAAGACCGACGCAGCCCGGTCCCGCTTCTCGTCTATCGGATCCGCGATCGCCACCAGGTCCGCATCCGGATTGGCGACGATTGCGGGCAGATGGGCCCTCGTCGCCCACCAGCCCGCCCCTACAACGCCGATACGGGCAACCATTTGCTCTCCCTGCTCACGGGCGCGGACTGTACTTTGCTGCTGCGGCCGAATCGCAACCGGACAGGCTCACGGACACCCGCAGACCGCGGTGACCTCTGACGGCGATGGACCTCGGTCTCAGGCGCCCTGATCGAGCGTCCAGGCCTGCTATGACTCACGCGTGGCGCGGGCGCGAGCCCTGCGCCGCCACGATCATGCCTTCTCCAATGCGTGGTGCCCGTTCGATGTCATCGAGCCCGCCTCACCGGCTGTTAGGTTCTCGCCGAGCAAGGAGGCAACACCATGTCGCGCCGTCTATGCCATGTGTTCAGGGTCCGTGATCCCGACCTGTACGCAGCCGAGCACGCCACGGTCTGGCCCGAGATCGACGAGCTCCTCAGGTCCATCGGATTCAAGAACTACGACATCTACCTCCACGGGGACCTAGCCATCTCATTCATGGAGGTGGAGGACTACGAGGAGGCCACCGCTCGCTACAACGCCAGCGCCGACGCAGTCCGCTGGGAGGAGCACTGGGGCGATCAGCTCATCATCGAGGAACTCGAGGAGGGCACGGACTGGCCGATGCCCCTCAGGCACGTCTGGAGCCTCGACGAGTTGAGGGAGCCATCCGCTTGAAGGCCGAGGTCTCGCCCGTCGAGGTCCGTTCATACCGCGAGGACGGGTTCCTGGTCATCAACGACCTGCTCGACGAGGCTGAGTTGGAGAGATGGCGGGCTGCGGTGGAAGAGGCCGTTCAGGACCCCGGTGTGTCGGGCCGTGACCTCGACCCGCAGCAATCGGAGTACTACGACCGGGTCTTCCTGCAACGGGTGAACCTGTGGAAGACCAGCGCCGCAGTGCGCGAGCTCGTGCTCGACGGGCGTCTAGGGAGGCTGGCCGCGACCCTGACCGGAGCGGACGAGGTCCGCCTCTACCACGATCACGCCCTCATCAAGCTGCCCTGGGCCAACCCCACCAACTGGCACGCCGACAACCCGTACGACCCCTACCGCTCCCCTGAGGCGATCATGCTGTGGATCGCCCTCGACGACGCCGACGCCCGCAACGGCTGCCTGCACTTCCTTCCCGGCAGCCATCGCCGCGAGAGGCTGGACGAGGGCGCGGCGCTCGACGAGGCCAACATCGGCGCGCTGCTGGAGGCCAACCCGCAGTTGGCGGCCATCGAGCCCGCGATGGCCGAGGTCACCGCGGGAGCGGGGATCTTCATCAACGGCATGACGGCCCACGCGGCCGGGGCCAACATGACCCGCCGTCCCCGCCGGGCCTTCTCCATGCTCTTCATCCCGGGCCCGTGCCGCTACACCGGCCAGCCCGGCGCCCTGCCCGAAGAACTCACTGCCCGGCTGCAGGTGGGCGACCTCCTAGAAGACGACGAGCACCTGCCGCTGCTCTACGAGGCCTGATAGGGGCCCGCTGCGCTACCAGGCTTGATCGAAGACCTCGGATGCCAGTCGCTCGACCTGATCGATCAGGAAGTCAACATGGTCAAGCACTGCGGGGCTGGGCGTGCTCGACAGGGAGCGCACGGTCGGCGACGCGATGAGGCCGCGCCGGGACAGGGTGCGCTTCTCTATCTGCAGGAACAGTTCGAAGTCCTGCAGGGCGAAGCTGACGAACGGCAGCAGCGAACCGAACAGGTCGTGGGCCCTGGAGCGCTGCTGGGACACAGCCGCTCGGAACACCGTGTCGAGCAGATCGGCGATGGCGGCGCCGGGCATGATGCCATCGATGCCGACGGCGATGCCTTCGAGCATGTACAACCCGCCCCAACCCTCGAGGATGCTGATCCGACCGGCCGTCTCGGAGCGGACGGCGATGAGCTTGTCGAGCATCATCGGGTCCTCGAGCTTGAGGAACCGGAAGTTGTCGGCCCGACCGAGCAGGTCCGAGACGAACTCGGCGCCGATCGTGGGCCCGCCCGGGTTGAAGTCCTGGATCAGGATCGGCAGCGGCGTCGCGGCCGCCACCGTGGCGCAGTAGTGGAGGATGTCGGCTGTCGACGCCCCGAACTGGCGGGGAACGGCGAACGAGACCACGTCGGCGCCCATGTCGGTGTAGCGCCGGGCGAGTTCGGCCGCGACGCGGGCCGATCCGTGGTTGGCCTGGGCCACCACCGGCACACGGCCGTCGTTGACCTCGACCGCGATGGCCACGACCTGGTCGCGCTCGGCTCCGGTGAGCTTGTAGAACTCGCTGCCGTAGGCGGGCAGGCACATACCCGCCAGTTCTTGGCGCGCGATCCAGTCGACCACCCTCGACAGCGACTCGGCATCGATGGACTCGTCGGGATGGAACGTCGTGGGTACTACCGGCACCACCCCCCGCAGCGAGACCACGCCGCTCACTCCACCGCAACCGCGGGTAGAACACCTCGTCGAAGCGAGGCCCGCTCCATCACGCCAGCGGAGTGAAGCCGGCCAGCGACAGGGTGGCGCCCAGCCCCGGGGCGTCGGTGATCGACACCTCACCGCCCTCCGGTATGGCCGCTCCGTCGAAGTGGGGCGCCTCCTCCACGTCGTCCCAGGCCGGGACGGGGAAGTACTCGACCATGCTCACGGCCCGGTCGCTGGTGGCCAGATGCAGGGTGGGCATCCCGTAGGCGTGGGTGTAGACGGGCAGGCCGGCGGCCTGAGCCAGCGCGCACACCTTCCTGGCCTCGCTGAAGCCGCCCACCCGACCGATGTCGAACTGGATGATGTCGAGCGCCTCGGCTTCGATGATCTGAGCGAACCCGTAGCGGGTGGTCTCGTGCTCGCCGGCCGCGATCGGAACCGGCGACTCCCGCCGCAGCACCGCATACTCACGGAGCTGGTCGGGCAGCAGGGGCTCCTCCACCCACTTCATGTCGAAGGGAGCCAGGGCGCGGCACATTCGCAGCGCGTACTCGAGGTCCCAGCCCATGTAGGCGTCGGCCATGATGTCGATGCCGTCGCCCACCGCCGAGCGCAGCATCCGGACCAGCTCCACGTTTCGGTGCAGGCCCGCGGGGCCGTCGGCGGGACCGTGCAGGAAGCGCATCTTCATCGCCTTGAAGCCCCGGTTCACATACTCGGTCGCCTCGGCGACGAACTCGTCTTCGTTGGTGAAGTGCAGGTGGCTGGCGTACACCGGCACCGGGTCGCGGGCCCGGCCTCCGAGAAGCTCGAACACGGGCTGGCCGAAGTGCTTGCCGGCCAGGTCCCACAGGGCGATGTCCACCGCGCTGATGGCGAACAGCGCCGGGCCCTTGCGCCCGTAGGGCATGGTGCTGCGGAACATCTGGTCCCACAGCCGGCTGCGCTCGAGGGGGTCCGCGCCGACGAGCAGCTTGGTGAGGTGGTTCTCGACGATGACGCTGGTGGCCCGGGCGTAGTCCTCGCACCAGCCGGTGCCCACCAGCCCGTCGTCGGTCTGGATCTCCACCACGCACATGGCGTCGCGCGGGAACCAGCTCGACAGCGGATGGCGGTACTGGGGGTAGATCGCCATGAGCGTCACCAGCCGCAGCTCGTCCTGCCGGCTGGCGAAGTCGCCCCAGAACGACATGTCGATGTGAGTGACTCGGACCCTGGCGATCCTCATGGGCGCTGCCCCTTTCCCAGCTCTCGCCGCTCGGCCTCTCAGCCGGCCAGCTGGAACTCCGGCCGGGCCGCGGCCCGCGATGGATCGGCTCGGACCTGCTCGTAGAGCTGGCCGCAGGAACGAATTTCGAGAACGCCGGCCGCGTGGTCCAGCAGCATGGCGATGTGGCTCGCCTGGTTGTCGATCCGGTAGATCGACCACGGGTGGAAGGTGGGGACGTAGGCGACCAGTCCGCTCTCAGCCGCGTGCTCGATGCCCGGCGCGTAGGCCTCGTACACGCCCCGGGCGTCGGTCGGCATCTTCGTGGGGTAGTCCCACGGCAGCGTCGGCGGCCAGGAGACAAGGCCGTGCTGGCCGGTCAACACGTTGTCGTGCCAGGCGTGGGTGGGGATCTCCAGCAGGTCGGCGCAGCCCTCCTCGTCATACCAGAACGGCTGGTGCAGCGGCGCCGGCATCGAGTAGTGGGGCCCGCAGCCGACGCTGCGAAGGTACCGGTACCCGGCCTCCTGGAGGATCTCGAGGACCCTCGGCTCGCCGATGTAGCCGTCCTCGTAGCCGCCGGGGGTGGTGAAGCCGATGACGGCCCGGCCGAAGGCGTCCTCGATGGCGTGCTTGGAGTCGATGATCTCGTGGCGCAGGCGATGGTCGTCATGGAGGTAGGACTTGATGTCAGGGTGGTTGTAGGAGTGGCTGGCAATGTCGAAGATCGGGTGGTCGAGGATCTCGACCATCTCGACGGGGGCTGCGTCGAGCAGCCGGGCGACGATGAAGAACGTGGCCGGTGCGTTGCGTTCGAGGTGCACGTCGGCCACCGCCCGGACCCCGGCAAGGCACTCGGAGAGCCGCTCGCCCTCGTAGCTGACGACGTCGTTGTAGTTGTCGCCGGTGTGCTCAGTGTGGTCCGAGTCCCACCAGGCGTACACCGCCTCCGCGTCGTATCCCGCGACATAGGCAGCCATAGCCTCTCCCTTCAGCCATTCCTTAAGACCGCTCCCGATCGTGCCTTGCCTTCAACCGTTCCTTCAGACCGCTCCCGGTCGTGCCTTGCCTTCAACCGGCTCCGCCGACCCGGGCTGACGCGGCCTTGTCGCGCAGCTCCGCGAAGCGCTGGACAAGCCGAGCCAGGGTGTCCTGGCAGCGGGGGTCGTCGATGATGTTGTCGGCCTCGAGCGGGTCGTTCTCAAGGTCGTAGAGCTCCTCGTAGCGGTTACCGCCCCGGATGCGCCGGCCGATGCCGCCCCGCACCGCGTCTCCCTCTCGCCGCTGCTCCTCGTCGGAAGCCGGACGCTCCACGTACTGGATGTACTTCCACCTGGTCGTGCGCAGTCCCTCGCTCTTGGGTATGAGCGGATGCTCGAACAGGTGCTCGCAGTAGAAGTCCTCCCGCCAGCCGACCTCTGATCCGCCGGCCTCCAGCAGCGGAAGCAGGCTGCGGCCCTGCACCGCCTCGGGCACGGCGACCCCGGCCAGCTCGACGATGGTGGGCGATGTGTCGATGTTGAGCACCAGCTCGTCGACGCGGGCGCCCCGCCGGGACCCCTCGAGGCGGGGATCCATCACCACCAATGGCACCCGGATCGAGTCCTCATAAAGCAGCCAGCAGTCGCTCAGGCCCCGCTCGCCGAAGAACATGCCGTTGTCGCTGGTGAATATCACAACGGTGGAGTCGGCTGCATCCAGGACGTCTAGCTCGGCCAGGACCCGGCCGAGCACGACGTCCACGCCGCTGACCATCCGGTAATAGCCCTTCATGTTCTCCTGGAACAGCTCGGGAGTGCTGAACCGCCTCAGCCAGCGCTCCCGGTTCTCGCCCTGCTTGATGAAGTCGGGCTGCGTCTCGATGAAGGCGGGGGCGGCTGTGGCGGGCACGGGGATCACGGCGTCGTGGTAGAGGTGGTCGACGCTTTCGGGCCAGATGTACTGCTGGGGATGGTCGTCCTGGCAGTGGGGAGCGTTGAAGCTGACCGACAGGCAGAACGGGCGCCCGGCGTCGGTGCGGCGCCACCGCCGGAGGAAGTCCACGATCTTGTCACCGGTGACGTCGGTGAGGTGGCGCAGGCTGCCGTCGGGTTGGCGCTCGAAGTAGTTGTCGGGCCCCCAGTGTTCGAAATCGTCGAAGTGGTCGAACATCGAGTCGAGGACGGCCTCCTCGTCCTCGACGTTCATGTAGCCGTCGCTCTCGATGCCGAACTTGCCGATGAACCCGGTCTCATAGCCTGCCGCCTTCAGCAGGGCCGGATACGTCATCGGACCGAGCGACGCCCTGAACGGCGGAGTGCGGAAGTCGAACTGGTGGCTGCGCCGGTATAGGCCGGTCAGGAAGCTGGCCCGGCTCGCACCGCATATCGGTGTGGTGACGAAGGAGTTCTCGAACAGGACGCCCCGAGCGGCCAGATCGTCCATGTGCGGTGTGGAGATGATGTCGTTGCCGGCCGCACCCATGGAGGTCCAGTGCTGGTTGTCGGTGAGCAAGAACAGGATGTTCGGGTGTTCGCGTTCCACTGCTGGCTCCGTTCTCGGCGGCCGGGAGGTCTAGGTTAGCTTCGCGCCATGTTCACGAACGTGAAGCGGGGTCAAGGGGATGAACACAGCGACGATGACTGATCGCCGTCTGCTGCCCATTCCCGACGGCCTGGTGCTGCTCACTTTCGACGACGCCAACCACTCCGACCTCGCCAGCGTCGCCCCCCTGCTGCGCCAGCACGGGTTCGGAGCCACGTTCTTCGTCAGCGAGGGGCTCGGATTCAACGAGGGCAACCCGGGCGAGTTCATGACCTGGGACGAGATCCGGGCCCTGCACGATCTCGGGTTCGAGATCGGCAACCACACCAAGAGCCACCTCGACACCACGGGGCTGACCGCGGAGGAGGTGAGCGCCGAGATCGCACCCATCCAGCGGCGCTGCGCCGAGCACGGAATTCCAGCCCCGACCTCGTTCTGCTACCCGGGCTTCCACCACAGCCCCGATGTGGTCCGGGTGGTCGCCTCCGAGGGGTTCGCGTTCGCCCGCCGGGGTGTCTACCCGGAGTACTCCGACACCGGCCGGGGGGCCAGGGGCCCCGCTTACGACCCTCGCCTCGACCATCCGCTGCTGATACCGACCACTGGCTACGCCGGACCGGAGTGGACACTCGACGACCTCGTATGGGCCGTCGAGGGGGCGCGGGACGGCCGGATCGCGTCGATCTGCTTCCACGGCGTTCCCCTGAGGCGCTACCACTGGGTCAGCACCGAGCTGGACGCCTTCACTGCCTACATGCAGTATCTGGCCGACGCCGGCTGCACCGTGATCGCCTGCCGCGACCTGGTCGACTACGTGGACCCGGCCTGGGTTGGCGCCGACCCCTACGAGGCCATCAACAGCCGCACCCGCTTCACGGCGATCGACGCCAAGTGCGAGTACCAGACCGACCCGCTCGGCCTCGACGAGCCCGCGCCCCGCTTCAGCTGGCGGATCCAGGCCACCGACCGGCCCCAGAGCCAATCGGCCTACCGGGCCGTGGCCCGGAGTCAGAGCCAATCGGCGTACCGGGTACTGGTCAGCTCCAGCCGGGCGGGCCTCGACGCCGGCATCGGCGACCGGTGGGACTCGGGCAAGGTCGCCTCCGACGCCACCAACGCCATCGCGTACGCGGGCACACCGCTGCGCAGTGGCCAGCGGTGCTGGTGGAAGGTCCAGACCTGGGACCGTGACGGGCGCCCGGGAACCGACAGCCCGCCGGCGACCTTCGAGACGGCCCTGCTGGAGCCCGAGGACTGGGGGGCCTCCTGGATCTCCGCGGCTCCGGGCGTCTCCGCTCCCGTGCTGCGCACAGAGACCGTGCTCGAGGCCGAGCCGCGCCGGGCCAGGTGCTACGTGTCCGGGCTGGGCTACTACGAGCTGTACGTCAACGGGCAGCGGGTCGGCGATCGGGTGCTCGACCCGGCCACGACCTACTACCACAACGACGAGCCCGTCGAGCTGGGCTCGCGGGTCCTCTACGCCACCTACGACGCGACCCGGCACCTGCGGGCCGGTCCGAACGCGGTCGGGCTCATGCTCGGCAACGGCTGGTACAGCGCAGAGGACGACGTGCCGACCTCCCCTAGCCACCGAGAGCCCTACGGCGACCGGCCCGTGGCACTGCTGCAGCTAGACATCGACCTCGACGGCGGCGAGACCGTCCGTCTGCTCAGCGATACGTCCTGGCGGGCCTCGGCTGGGCCGATCACCTACAACGACTACAGCCACGGCGAGACCTACGACGCTCGCCTGGAGCAGCCCGGCTGGTCCCAGCCCGGCTTTGACGACAGCACATGGGAACCGGCCGAGGCGGCCAAGGCGCCGTCGGGGCGACTGCGGGCCCAGCCGCTGCCGCCCATCCGGGTCGTCCGGACAATCTCGCCCACACGGTCCTTCGCGTCCGGCGACAGCGCAACCATCTACGACTTCGGCCAGAACATGACCGGGTGGGCGCGGCTGACGGTGAGCGGGCCGGCCGGCGCCCGGGTGACGGTCCGCCACGGCCACGGCGTCCACCCCGACGGCAGCCTCGACAACCGCTCCAACATGTACTCCTACCCCGACGACCTTGAGTTCTATCTGGCGGCGCTGGCCCGGGGCGAGGAGGGCTTCGAGCACGGCGGCGAGGACTACGACCACAGCGCCCGGCAGACCGACACCTATGTGCTGGCGGGCACAGGCTCGGAGATCTACGAGCCCCGGTTCACGCTGCACGGCTTCCGCTATGCCGAGGTCTCCTGCGACACGGACGGGGTCGCCGTCGAGGGCATCGAGGCCCGTCACGCTCGCACCGCCGTTTCGGAGACCGAGGGCTTCGAGTGCTCCGATGAGCTGCTCAACCGGATCCACAACAACGTCACCTGGACGCTCGCTTCGTCGCTGCAGGGCTACCCCCAGGACGCCGCCGACCGGTCCGAGCGGGTCGGCTGGCTCGGCGACCCGGTCGTCGACGACTTCACCTTCACGTTCGACACCGTGCTGTTCTGGTCGAAGTGGCTCGACGACCTGGCCGACTCCCAGCTGCCGTCGGGCGACCTGCCGGTCATCTCTCCCCTGCACTGGCGTCGAACCCACGACGCCTACCTGATGTACCCGGTGTGGAAGAGCTCCTACCCCATCGTGGCCTGGGACACCTACCTCGAGTCGGGGGACCCTCGGATCCTCGAGCGGCACTACGACCGGATCGAGGCGTTGGTGCGCTTCCTGGGCGCCCACGCCGA
>JAKZWH010000343.1:0-9231 GCA_047515615.1 Acidimicrobiales bacterium
CCCACTGACAGCGCGGCCAACAAGCCCAAGAGCACCGTCACAACGACATCACCTCGCAAGTCTGGTGGGCAGTGTGGTCATTGTCGACTGCTGCCACTGCGGGCGCAGCCTTGCCAGCCGTGGCGATGGACCCTCTGACAGCAGCCGGAACCGGTTGGCGGTTTAACCGCTCAGTCCTGGCGCGGCCCAAGCAGTCCGGCCGCGGGAGGGCGCGCGGGCATAGTGTCCGGGAATGCCGCGGCTGTTCGTTGCCGTCTGGCCGCCCGACGATGTGTTGCGGGAGCTGACCGCGATGCCCCGGCCCGAGGTGGACGGTCTGCGTTGGACCAAACCCGAGCGGCTGCATATCACCCTGCGGTTCCTGGGCCAGTGCGACGAGGCCGAGGCAACCGCGGCACTGCACCGAGTGAGATTCGCGCCGATCAGAGTGACGCTGGGACCGACGCTCAAGCGCCTCGGACGCGGCGTCGTCATGTTTCCGGCTGGCGGCGTGGGCGGCCTTGCCGCCTCGGTCGCGGAGGCGACCGACCGCATTGGCCAGCCTCCCCCGAAGCGTCGCTTCACCGGCCACATGACCGTCGCCCGCTTCAGGCGCGACCCGTCCCCAAGTCAATGGCCCCACAAGGATCTGCCACGGTTGGACACCTCGTTCACCGCGTCGGAGATGACCCTGGTCCGCGTCGAATCCTCTGGCGCCTACGTGGACGTAGAGCAGTTCGCGCTAGGCCCGCACTCCGAGCCGCCGCAGGCTTGACCGCCGGTTGGACGCGATGAGGGCGGGGCCGAAGCCCCGCCCTCATCGGTTGTATCGGTGTCGAGCCGCTATCGGCTCAACCGTGCGCTACCGCGCTCGCCGCGTCTACTGGAGCGCGAGCGGCATGGTGGTGTCGGGGCACGATGGCGTCATCGGGGCATTCCTGGCCTGGTGGAGCCATCCATCGACGGTGTCGCGGTTGTCCGCAATCCAAGTAGACGCCAGTCCGGCGATGAAGTCCTCGGTGGAGGCGTCGCCCGCACCGGACTGCTCGACGTTGGCCAGCGACACATCGATGACCGACAACTGCACCGCACAGAACAACTCTGCGGCGTACGGGTTGGCATTGAGCCACTCCGTGTTGGCCGTGACCTGGATGTCGGCTGCGACCCAGGCCAGCTGACAGGTGCCAGCGTCCGCGGCGGCCGGGCAGGACTCGGGGCCGATGTTGGCGGTGCCGGGCCGCTGGTCGTGGCCCTCGCCGCCCTCGATGCCGTTCGGGTTGGAGTCGTCGAGCACGTCTTCGATGGCCAACCAGTAGACGTTGTCGCCCGGACGCAGCTGGGTGATGTACGCGCTCGGCGTCCAAGTGTAGATCACCATCGGCTCGCCAGCATTGGCCTTGACGACCGCCTCGGCGAACATGGCGTCATAGCCGGCCTTGACCTGAGCGATGTTCGCCCATCCTGAGAATGTGATCTGGCTGTCGAGGATGTCGTCGCAGGTCCAGCTCTCGGTACAGCCGTAGATGTCAGCCACGCCGTTACCGGGGTTTTGGTCGGCCGCGTCGAAGGCGGCCAGGATCGCCGGGTCGTCGTTGATCTGATCCAGGTGAGTGATGCCGTGCTCGTCCGCGAAGGACTTGGTGATCAACGTCCCCTGCAGGCCGCCCGCGATCATCTCGTTGCCCACGATGGTGAGATGGTCGCCCACCATAGAGTTGTCGGGCATTTCGGGTATCCACCACGACACGTGGCCCGGATACCAGCTGTTGACCCAGAAGTCGAAGTCCCCCTGAGCCATGGCCAGATAGCCCAGCGACGGGCCGAGCTCGAGCTCGGACGGCTCGCTCACCTCATAGCCGAGCTCCTCAAGCATCTGCTTGTAGAGCTGAGCCTGGAAATAGCCCGTGGACCAATCGGCCCGAGCCATGTTGATTGTCGCGCCCTCACCAGGCGTCATGGACATCTCGGCCATGGGCTCGTCCTCAGCCATGGGCTCGTCCTCGGCCATCGGCTCGTCCTCAGCCATCGGCTCGTCCTCAGCCATCGGCGCGTCTTCTGCGGGCGCCTGCGTCGTGGGGGTCGCGGTCGTCGTGTCGGAGTCGTCGTCTCCGCACGCCGCGGCGACCAGCGCGAACGCGGCCAGCACAGCAAGCCATAGAGCCGCTTGCGTCTTCTTCATGAGTTGATTCCCTCCTGGGTGCTTTGCCTGGCGCGACGGAATCGCAAGACCCGTAGCGCAGGACGCGAGACTACACGACCAACGGCGTGAGGGCCACCCCCAATTGAATCATCAGCTGTATTCATGCTGATGACCGGGGCGGGCTATGCGTCCGCGTAGACCTTCGAGCGGCGGAACTCCTTGAGCATCCCGGCCGCGGTCGCAGCCAGCACCACGCCCCCGACCATTGCCAGGAATGAGCCCACACCGCTGAGGTAGTTGGGATCAGCGGAGCGCGTAATGACAAGGATCCATCCAAGAGCGGCGCAGGCCACCCCCGCGCCCATCCCGGCCGTCATCGTGCTCCAGCGCCATTGTCGGTGTTCGTCGCAGCCCATGACTCCAGCAGCCGGCAGCACTGTGGCCAGGCCCAGCAACCCAGCGAGGAGTGTCCAGAGTCCTAGCCGCGTGCCCTTGCTGCTGATCCCATCGGTGATGACAAGCTCGGTCAGGGTCACTTGGGCGGTCAGAACCGAGAGCTCGGCGGATATGGCGCCGGCGTCCTCCGGGTTGTCCCTGGCCCTCTGCTTCAGCTCCTCTATCTGCGCCAGCGTGTCGGCCGTCATGACCTGGTCGGTGCGACGGTCGAACGACCAGGCCGAGAACATGCCTGCCAGGATCACGGCAACGGCGACCGTGCCGAGGAACATCCGGCCCCAGCCGATCTTGAGGCTCAGCGGGTGCAGCGGCGTGTGCGGGGCCTTGCGTATCCACAGAATTGAGCCCACGGTGGCAACAAGGCCGCTGACCAGCGCGACCCAGACTCCTGGACCGGTGCCCGGCGAGGAGATGTCAGACGGCGATGCCAGCAAGTAGCACAGCATCATCACCAGCAACGCCGCCGAGGCAATCAGTGCCCCGTCGGCAGTGAAGAAGCGCGGCCCGCGACCCGGAGCGAGCCAGACCGTGACGGCCGCGGCTATCACCAGCAGGCCCAGGGCCAGGGCCAGGATGCCGAACCACGATCCACCCGAGGAAGAGAGCCCGTTGAAGGACTGGCCGACGAGGTTCTCATCTGATCGTCGGCCGTAGGCGCTCAAGAAGCCCGCATCCACCGTCCACGTGAGGAAAACCGACACGACGGCTAGCAGCCCACCGGCCGCAGCGAGCAGCATGGCCGAGCGCTCGGAATTGGAGACCTCAGCGAACCTGCCGACCACGGCTTTTTCGGCTGTGGCATCGGCAGCAGGCTGCGGGTCGTACGCGGCCAGCAGCGCTTCGGGGGTTCGGCGGTGGGTCCAGGCGAGGCGGGTGCGGCGCAGCAGGCTCGGACTGTTGGCGTCGCCAGGCTGAGAGATCCGGTCCAGCACGACGGCGACCAGGAAGAAAGCGAGACCGCTGGCCGCTCCCGTCGCGATCTTCTGAGCGTTCATGGCCTGCAGCAGTACGAGGCCCAGGCCCCCGGCGCCCATGATGGCGGCGATGCCGAGCATGGAGATGGCCAGCAACAGCGTCTGATTGATTCCGGTGGCGATGGCGGGACGGGCGAGCGGCAGCTGCACGTCGAGGAGCACCCGCCACTCGGGGGCGCCGTAAGCGCGGCTCGCCTCCACCACGTCGGACGGCACTTGCCGGACGCCCAGATTCGTGAGACGCACAAGAGGCGGCAGCGCGAAGACCATCGTGACCATCGTGGCCGACACTGACCCGGTGTGCCAGAAGAAGATGAACGGCAGCATGTAGATGAACGAGTGGATCACCTGCATGCCGTCGAGCACCGGCCTCACGACACGCCACACCCCATCGACTCTCCCGCAAGCGACACCGAGGGGTATCCCGACGATCACGCACAGCAGCACGGCCACGGCCACGTAGCCGATGGTGCGGGCCGTCTGCAGCCAGAAGTTGTTGCCAAGTATGCCGCAAAGGCTGAGGCTGACGGCCGCGAACGTGCCTACCTTGAGGTTGCGGGCAAGCGTGCCGATCACGAAGAAGGCGAGCACGACCAAGATCCAGGGGGCTGGCTCCAGCACGTCGCCCACCAAGAAGCTGATCAGCGTGTCGAAGGGCCATTCGATGATCCCAAGCAGCAGCTCGAGATTCACCGCGATCCAATCCACCGCCTGATCGGCCCACTCACCCACGGGGATCTCGAACTGATCGAGGACCTCATTGTCAAAGAGACCAGGCTTCAGGGGCTCGTCTCCACCTCGCTGTGCTAGCAGATTCACGTCGAAGCCTCGTGCTCGATGCTATAGATCACTTTGCTGGTCACTTTGCCCATCCGAAACACCGTTCCTAAGCAGGCGTCGAAACGTCGTCGGTGTACACCCTGGCGCGGCGGAACTCCTTGAGCACCGCCACCGTTGTGGCCGCCAGCACCAATCCGCCCGCTATAGCGAGGAAGGCGCCGACCCCGCTCACGAACTCGTCGTCCGCGGAGCGCACATGGGTGAAGATCCACCCGAAACCGACGCAGGCTGCCCCCGCGCCGATTCCGGCGACGATCGAGCTCCACTGCCACTGCCGTTGCTCGTTGCGACCGAACACTCCAGCTGCGGGCAGTGCAGCAGCCAGCCCGGCCAGCCCGGCCAGGAACACCCAGACGCCCAAACCGGCCCCCTCGCTGCTGACCCCGTCGACGATAATGCGCCGTTCGGTCTCGAGCTCCTCCCGGAGCGCCCCAATCTCCGTCGCGATCACGCCAGCGTCACCGGGGCTCGCCTCGGCCCTCGACTCCATTTCTTCTAGCTGCGCTCGAGTCTCGGAAGTGACGACCGTGCGCTCCCGCTCGTCGAAGCTCCATGCGGAGATAGCGCCAACACCGAGGACGGCCACCGCGAACGCGGCAGAAACAACACGGCCCCGCCGGACCCCCGCACTGAGCGGACGGGCCGGCGCATGCGGCGCCGACCGGATCCACGCCACCGAACCAGCTGACGCCACGAGCGCTCCGAGCAGCGCAACCCACGCCCCTACCCCGGTGCTCTGGCCGGCGGCAAGGTCGGACGGCGCGGCCAGCAAGTAGGCGATCATCATCACCAGCAGTGCCAGCGACGCGATCACCGCGCCGTCGGCAGCTAACCAGCGCTGCCCTCGGCCGGGTGCGATCAGCGTGGCCACGACCGCAGCCACCACGAACAACCCCAGCACGAGCGCGAGGTACCCGAACCAAGAGCCGCCCGAGGCGGACAGACCACTGAACGACCCCTGAGCGAGACGTTCGTCGGTGCCGCGGCCGTAGGCGCTGAGGAAACCCGCTCCGCTACTCCATGTCAGCAATACCGACACCGCAGCAGCCACGCCGCCGGCCGCGGCCACCAGCATAGGTCTGCGCTCAGCAGCCGTGAGCGGTGCCAGGCGGCCCTGGTCGGGCGGCGCCTGGCCGTCGGGCTCGGCGGAGACCTTCTCGTCGACTGGCAGCAACGCCTCGGGGTCGCGTCGGTGGGCCCAGGCGAGCCGAATACGGCGAAGCAGGCCGCCCGTCCCCGCGCCTTCGGGCTGGGAGATGCGATCGAACACCACCGCGACCAGGTAGAACGCGAGGCCGGCTGACACCCCGTCTGCCACCCTCTGACGGCTGATCGCGCCGAACAACAACCCGCCCAGGCCCTCGGCACCCATGATCGCAGCGACGGCGAGCATCGACATCGCCAGCAGCAGCGTCTGGTTGATGCCGGTCATGATGGCGGCGCGGGCGAGGGGCAACTGCACGTCCACCAGCACCCTCCACTCTGGAGCGCCGTAAGCCCGGCTCGCCTCAACCACATCGGCCGGCACCTGGCGGATGCCAAGGTTGGTGAGTCGCACCAGCGGCGGCAACGCGAAGGCCATCGTGACGATGGTGGCCCCCACATTGCCGAGGCCGAAGAAAGCGATGAACGGCAGCATGTAGACGAACGCATGCACCACCTGCATGGCGTCGAGCACCGGTCTCACTGCCTGCCAGGCGGCGTCGAAGCGCCCGCAGACGATCCCCACGGGTATTCCGATGACGACGCACAGCACTACGGCAACGACGATGAATCCGATGGTCTGGATCGTGGCCAGCCAGTACTCGTCCCCGAGGAATCCGCAAACGCCGATGCCGACGCCCGCGAAGACGCCGACCTTGAGGTTGCGTGTCAGCGTGCCGAGCAAGAAGAACGCCAGAACGATCCAGACCCAGGACACCGGCTCCATGATGTCTCGAACCAGAAGGTCGTTGAGGGTCGTGAAGGGCCACTTGATGGCTGACAGCAGCCACTGCAGGTCCTCGAGTATCCAGTCGGACGCTTGTCCCATCCATTCACCGAACGGGATGATGTACTCGTCGAGAACGCGGTTGTCTGTGAACCCAGGATCGGGAGGTTCTGCTGTGCCGCCCCCGGCCTGGGCCAGCAACCTCACATGAACACCTCTCGCTCGAAGTCTTCGATCAGGTTCTCCACTCGGCCCATCTCCTCCATGATGTGGCGGGGGTCTAGGTTGCCGACCAGCGCCCCCGACTCGTCGCAGACGGCGATCGGGAGGCCGCGGCCTGCGGCCGCGTACACCGTGTTGAGCGAGTCGTCCGGGCCGCAGCGGTCGAAGTCGGTCCGCAGGGCCTGGGCGAGATCGGTGGTCCCCAGGTTGGTGGCCCGCATCCCGTCCTCGGCGGCGAGCATGTGGGTGGGCGCCCCGGAGTCGTCGAGCACGAAAGCGCCCGAGCGCTCCCCGATGCTGCTGAGAGCGCGAGCCAGAGTCGCGTCGGCGGAGATGGGCGCGGGCTGCTGCATGATGTCGTGCACTTGGATGACCCGGCCCTGGTCGACGTCCTGCACGAATTCGGCCACGTACCCGGTGGCGGGCTTGGTAAGGATCTCCTCAGGAGTGCCGATCTGCACCACTGCCCCGTCCTTCATGATGCACACCCGGTCGCCGATGCGCAGCGCCTCGTTCAGGTCGTGGGTGATGAACAGGATGGTCTTTTGGAGCTCTCCCTGGATGTCCAGCATCTCGTCCTGCATCTGGCGGCGGATCAGGGGGTCGAGGGCGCTGAAGGCCTCGTCCATCAGCAGGACGTCGGGATCCGATGCCAGGGCCCGGGCCAGGCCGACCCGCTGCTGCATGCCGCCGGACAGCTCCGAGGGGAAGCTCTGCGAATATGTGTCCAGCCCGACGAGGGAGAGGGCCCGCATGGCCGCGTCCTCGCGGGTCTTCCTGTCCACGCGCTGCACCTTGAGGCCGTAGCTCACATTGTCGATCACTTTGCGGTGCGGGAACAGCGCGAAGTGCTGGAAGACCATGCCCATGTACTTGCGGCGGAAGGCCTGAAGGTCCGAGCCCTCTAACTCCTGCACATCGGTGCCGTCCACCAGCACCGACCCGTAAGTGATGTCTTGGAGCTTGTTGACCGTGCGGATGGCAGTGGACTTGCCCGACCCGGACAGGCCCATAACCACGAAGATCTCGCCCTTCTTGACCGAGAACGACACGTTGTCGAGCCCGATCACATGGCCGGTCTCGGCCTGGACCCTGTTCTTGCCCATCCCCCAGCTCGCCAACTCGAAGGCTCTTCCTCTGGGCTGTGGCCCAAATATCTTGTAGACACTGTCGAGGACGATGATCTCCTCACCCATCTCTGTCATGCAGGACTCCTCCCCGAAAGCCGATGACCGCTACCGTAGTACCTGCCGTCGGGCGAAGAAGCCACCGTCGCCGACCCGAAATCTGGAACAACAGACGCCTGGACAACAAATGCCGGACCGCGCCACCATAGCCTCCCCGCAACCGCCTCTCGACGAGGGGACCGCGGCAGCCCTCACCCTGTACAACACGTACCTCGTGGCCGACCGCGAGCAACAGGCCCGCGAGAGAGCCGTGCGCAAAGCCGAGAAGGCGAAGGACGAGGCGGCTGCGGCACTGCGCAAGCTGAATGAGCGCAAGGCCCCGGCCGAGGAGACTGCTGCGGCTGATGCGGCGTACCGCGAGGCGGTCGAGGCTCTGAAGCGCGCGCGCAACGGCGAGGCCCCGCCGACCAAGAACCGGCACTCAGGGGACGAGGCTGCCGGAGACCAGTTGAGCGGGGAGGGCGAGGTCGCCTCCGACGAAGACTCCTGAGAGAGGCTCGGCTGGCTGCAATGACGACTCCACCTATGGTACGTGCCGCTCATTTGAGGTATACATAGCGCCATGCTGAGATTCTCCGAGGAAATCCTTCTGCTACAGCTACGCGATGAGGAAGGCAGGTTCGTGGATGCTCCCAGTGCGGTGCTAGACCACGCCCTGGCCGGCTCCGTGCTGATGGACTTGGCGTTGGAGAACCGCATCGACACCGACCCTGACAATCTGATCCTGGTCGACTCGACGCCCGTGGGCGACACCTTGCTGGACCCGACACTGGCCCGGATAGCTTCGGGGGAGCAGAGCGACGCCCGCTACTGGGTCGAGCAGACGGCCAGGCAGGCCGGAGAGATCCGCCAAGCGGTGCTCTCGCGTCTGATTGAGCGCGGCGTCTTGGTGCGCCTGCAAAATCGCTTCCGTGGATTCCGGTCCCAGCGCTACCAGGTGGTCGGCGGCAAGGCCGAGAGCGAGGTGAAGCTGCGCATCATGGGCATCCTGCTCAGCGACGAGATCCCAGACCCGCGCGATGTGGTGATCATCTGCCTCGCCAACGCCTGCGGCGTCTTTGACGAGGTGCTGCCCGGGTACAACCTGAAAGCGGTCTCCGCCCGCATCGAGCAGATCCGCAAGCTGGACCTCATCGGCCAAGCGACGTTCCGGGCGATTCAAGACATCGAGAAGTGGCTGGCAGGTAGCCGCAAGCCCGGACGCGCGAGCTAGACCCGACCACGGGATAGGCCGCCGAGCACGCCGCTCGCGTCGCGGGGTGCCCTCAAGATGCCCTCAAGTCGTCAGTGGGGGTGGAGGCCTCCGTCGGCGACGATGACCTGGCCGGTGATGAACCGGCCGGCGTCGCTGGCTAGCAGCAACGCAGGGCCCACCATCTCGTCGGGATGGGCCAAGCGGCCCAGCAGCGTGCCCGCGCCCATCGACTTCGCCGCATCAGGCCCCTGATTGCGCACCATGTCGGTGTCCACCGGGCCGGGCGCCAGGGCGTTCACCCGGATCCC
>JAKZWH010000344.1:0-4614 GCA_047515615.1 Acidimicrobiales bacterium
ACGCCCTGGGCACAGACCACGTCCACGGCGTGCTCATGCCGTCGCGCCACTCCAGCGAGCATTCGGTGACCGACGCCGAGAAGCTGGCCGCCAACCTCGGCATCGACGCCCGCATCGTCGGCATCGAGCCGGCCCACGCCGCGCTGGCCGAGATGATCGAGGCCGGACTGGGCGGCGGGCTCGACACCGGCGGGATCACCGACCAGAACCTCCAGTCCCGCATCCGCGGGGTGACGCTCATGGCGCTGGCCAACGAGCGCGGCTGGCTGGTGCTCACCACCGGCAACAAGAGCGAGCTGGCGGTGGGCTACTCGACGCTGTACGGCGACACCGCCGGGGCCTTCGCGGTGATCTCTGACCTCTGGAAGCTGAGCGTGTACGAGCTGTGCCGGTGGCGCAACGAGCAGGCCGGTGGCGAGCTCATCCCCTCCACGGTGCTGGCCAAGGCGCCTTCGGCGGAGCTGGCCCCCGGCCAGCGCGACGACCAGTCGCTGCCCCCCTACGAGGTGCTCGATCCCATCCTGGGTCTCTACGTGGAGGACCTCCGGACGGTCGCGGAGATCCAGGAGGCCGAGATCGCGCCGCCGGAGATCGTGGAGCGGGTGTGCCGGATGGTGGACGCCGCCGAGTACAAGCGCCGCCAGACGCCGGTGGGCCCCCGGCTCACGGGCCGGGCGTTCGGCCGGGACAGGCGCATGCCGATCGTCAACCGCTACCGGTCGGCGAGCGGCACGTGAACGCCGGCTACAGCGCGGTCCAGACGGCCCGGCTGGTGGCCGCGCTGCGGTGGGCCTGCGGCCGGCTGTCCGAGATCGTCGGTGCCTGGGCCACGGAGGCCGCGGCTGCCGCGGTGGGAGGCGCCCAGACCGGCGGGGGCGACCAGCCGGATCGCTCTGGGCGCGATTCCGCCGATGTCCATGTCGCCGCAGCCGCAGCCGCAGTCGAGATGACGGTGCTGAGTCGCCGCCTGGCCGCGCACCGCGACGTGCTCGACGGGCTGCAGCCCGACTCCGAGCGGCTCGCTTCGTGGCGGCTGGCCGCGCCCGCGGATCCGTCGCTGGCGGATGCGCTCGACCAGATTGCGGCCCTGCAGGGCCCTCTGGAGCGCCGTGGGGTGGCCCGGGAAGTGCTGGTGCCGCAACTGCTCGGCGCGTACCAAGAAATACGCGAGCACGCCGCGCCCCATTGCGACGCCGCCTTGGCGTCGGCGGCCGGCTCGCTTGGCCACGACCTGGACCGCGACCGCGGCCGGGTTAGCGGCGCCGCGCTGGCCGACGCCGCGTCGAGCAGCCCGGCCGCGTCGGCGGAGCGCGGTCTGTTGGCCGCGGGCGGCCTCGTCGGGAGTTCTCTGCTCCGTCCCGATAGCTGGGCCTAGGCGGCAGCGCCGGCCGACCGCGCCAATCGTTCGCCCCGCCGGGGGGTTCGGAAAGGTTCGCGCCGGGCGTGGTTGGCGACGGGCAAAACATCGTTATCGTTCAGCCCGTCAATGGCGCGCGGGGGCGTTTGGCGGGGGCGTTTGATCGTCGTTGCTAGCGCTCGGACCCGGAGCGGGGGTAAGTGGTCAAGGTCAAAGAGCGTGTTGAGAGAGACGAGGAGGACTTGGTCCGCCTCTATCTCACCGATATCGGCCAGTACCCTCTGCTGACCAAGGACGACGAGGTCAGGCTCGCGCAGGAGATTGAGATCGGGGCGGCGGCCCGCAAGGATCTCAAGGAGGCCACCCCCGGCTCGCTCACCGATCACCGCCGCCGGGATCTGCGCCGCAAGGAGCGCCGGGGCTTGGAGTCCGAGCGCACCTTCGTTCAGTCGAACCTCCGCCTGGTGGTGTCGATCGCCAAGAAATACCAGGCGTCGGGCCTGCCGCTGCTCGATCTCATCCAGGAGGGCAACCTCGGGCTGATGCACGCGGTCGAGAAGTTCGACTGGCGCAAGGGGTTCAAGTTCTCGACCTACGCCACGTGGTGGATCCGCCAGGCCATCACCCGCGGCATCGCCAACACCGGCCGCACCATCCGCCTGCCCGTCCATGCCGGCGACACTCTGGCCCGCCTCCAGAAGGCCCGCTCCCGCCTCGAGCTGAAGTACGGGCGGCCCCCCACGCTCTCGGAGCTGGCCGCCGAGGTGGAGATGCCCGAGGACAAGGTCACTGAGGCGCTGCGCTTCCAGTCCGAGCCGCTGTCGCTGTCGGAGCCGCTGCGCCAGGACGGCGACGCCGAGTTGGGGGACGTAGTCGAGGACCGGTCCATCGACTCGCCCTTCGACACCGCCGCCACCACGATGCTGCCCAACGAGATCATGCGCCTGCTGTCGCCGCTGGACGAGCGCGAGCGCGACATCCTCAAGCTGCGCTTCGGCCTCGACCGGGGCGAGCCCCGCACGCTCGAGGAGGTCGGCGAGCACTTCAACCTCACCCGGGAGCGGATCCGCCAGATCGAGGCCCGGGCCATGTCGAAGCTGCGCCACCCCTCCAGCGACACCGGCGCCCGAGACCTACTAAACGTCTAACCGCTACGTAGGTTCAGTCGGTCGGGAGGTACCTGATGCATGAGGTTCGCGTGTACCAGAACCGCCATGAGGGCACGCACTGGTGGGCGGAAGACAACCTCGGGTTCACCGGAGGCGCGGAGCACCTGGACGATCTAGTGGCCTCCATTCAAGAGTGGGCCGAGGCTGAGGGAGTTCTCGACGGCTTGGAGATAAGGCTGGTCGCAGCCAATACTGAGGCCCCCGTCTAGCCAGAGCCAGAAATCTGGAGAATTGGAGGGTTTCGCGGCGCGCAGGCACATCAACAGTCACACCACAAGTTTGACTCTCTCAGCACTTGCGCATGTATGTGGCTATTCCTGACACTGAGAATGGCGGAGGTGGACGGCTACCATTCTACGGTTTCGGATGGTTTTGCGGCGTTGCATAAGGTCCGCGAAGAGCCAGGTCAAAGCCCTATTCTGTTGTCCTTGACGTTTCACGCTGTAGCGCTTAGTCTCTCCCAAGAAAGTATACCAATAGTTACACCAGGGTTCGCCCTCGTAGTGACACCAAGGGGGAGGGAGATGCCCAGGCTCAACGCCTCATTCGTCAAGACGACCAAGGCGGTCGGCCGCTTCGGCGACGGTCGCGGAGGCTACGGCCTCGCCCTTCTCGTGCGCCCGAGAGCTGGCGGCGGCGTCCGCAAGTCCTGGACCCAACGGGTCCGCGTCGGCGGCCGGGCCACCAACCTCGGGCTCGGCCAGTATCCACTCGTCGAGCTGGCCGAAGCGCGAGCGAAGGCACTGGAGAACGCTCGGGCCGTCGCCGCGGGCAGAGACCCGCGCACCAGCGCCGCGCCCACTTTCGAGGAGGCCGCCCAGGAGGTGATCCGGCTCCGCATCCCCACGTGGCGCAGCGGCAGCAAGAGCGCGGAGCAATGGAGGGCCAGTTTCCGCGACTACGCCTACCCAGTGATCGGCCCCAAACCGGTCTCGGAGATCACCCCGGCGGATGTGCTGGCGGTCCTGTCACCGCACTGGCATGACCGGGCCGAGACTATGAGGCGAGTCAAGCAGCGCCTCGGAGCCGTCCTTGACTGGGCCGTCGCCCACGGCCACGCCAGCGACAACCCTGCCAGGGGCGCGGTCGTTGCCGCAGCGTTGCCGAGGCAGCCGGGAGGTCGCCACCAGCGGGCGCTGCAGCCCGGAGACGTTGCCGCCGCGCTGACTATCGTCGATGCGTCCGGCGCCCATCTCTCGACCCGGCTCACGCTTCGGTTCATCGTGCTGACCGCCTGCCGCAGCGGCGAGGCCCGGAACGCCCGCTGGGACGAGATCAACACCGAGACGGCAACGTGGACGATTCCGCCGACCCGGACCAAGACCGGCCGCCCGTTCCGGGTGCCGCTGTCGTCGTCGGCTCTCGCCGCGCTCGGGGAAGCCCGCAAGTTGTCGGACGCTTCCGGGCTGGTCTTCCCGAGCGTGACCGGACGGCCGCTCAGCGACAACACGGTGTCGAAGTTGCTGCGTGAGAACGGGGTCGATGCCGTGCCGCACGGGTTCCGAAGTTCATTCAGAGATTGGTGCGCAGAGTCGGGCGTGGCGAGGGAAATCGCTGAGGCGGCGCTGGCTCACGTCGTGCGCGACAGCGTCGAGCGGGCGTACTTCCGATCCGATGTGCTCGAACGCCGCCGTGAGGTGATGCAGCGGTGGGCGGACTATCTGACCGTCTAACGCCAACCCATGCAGCGCTGGGCCGGCTACTTCGTCACCGAGGTGTGCTTCGGGACCGGGATGCTGGCCAGTCGCAGGCAACGGCGGCCTGGGAGCGCAGGAACTGACTCCAGGTCACGCTCGTGCGCTGCGCGGCGGAGTCGAAGCGCTGCTGTTTGAGGATTCTGCACACCGTGGAGGCTCCGACCCGCAGGCCGAGACCGGCGAGCTCGCCGGTGATGCGGCGGTAGCCCCTATGGGCGCCGGAAACTCTGCCGTGGTCGTTGACCTGCCGCGATAGGGGCCGATGCTGAGTCCTCGTGTACCGAATCTCGTACCGATTCCTGGTACCAGGATGGAGCGCGAAACCCCTGGTCAACGCCCACGGCCGAGTTTCCGGCACCCACGTGTGTCCTGAAGGGAAGTGATGATGATG